>JABIQT010000644.1 GCA_018667995.1 Candidatus Latescibacterota bacterium | reverse complement strand
TCCTTCTTCTTCAACGCTCACATAGACTTCTTCGAAGAGATATCTAAGTACCGTGCGGCCCGTCGGATATGGGCAAGACATCTCAGAGATCGGTACGGTGCCAGGGATGAAAAATCCCTTCTCCTGCGTTTCCATACGCAGACCGCCGGATGCAGCCTCACCGCTCAGCAGCCTGAGAACAACGTAGTGCGCACAACCATAGAGGCATTGGCTGCCGTTTTGGGCGGTACCCAGTCTTTACACACCAATGCTCTGGACGAGGCCTACGCCTTGCCCTCTGAAAAAAATGCAAAAACGGCACTGAGGACCCAGCAGATTATCGCGCATGAATCAGGCGTGACAAACACTGTCGATCCTCTCGGGGGATCCTATTTTATCGAATCGCTGACGGATGCGATGGAACAAGCAGCAGAATCGTATTTCGAGAAAATAGCCGATATGGGAGGGATGGTGAAAGCTATTGAAGCTGGCTATCCCCAACGTGAGATTGTTGGTGCTTCAAGTAAGTTCCAAAGTGCCATTGAGAACAACGACGAGACAGTGATTGGCGTCAACGCCTTCGCGGAACCAATGGAATCCGAAATCGATACACTGAAGATCGATCCGGTCGTTGAGCAGACGCAAAAAGAGAACTTGTTTCGAATAAAAGGCCAGCGAAACCAGCCTGATGTTGAGATGGCCCTAAAGGCTCTCGGATCCGCGATATCTGAGGGACACAATTCAATGCCACCCATATTGGATGCGGTGCGCGTGTACGCCACCGTCGGCGAAATAGTTTCTGTGCTACAAAGCGTCTACGGTACCTATGAGGAGTCTCCCATATTTTGAAGCGCGGGAAGATCGCTTAGTTTGTCAATGCGTGGGAGCAGACCGAGTCCTAATGAGGAGAAAGTGTACAAAATGAATATAGCAGTATGTATTAAACAAGTTCCGGATACGGAAACGAAGATTCAGATCGCATCCGACGGAAGGTCGATCGAAACAGGCAACATCAATTACGTTTTGAATCCTTACGACGAGTTTGCCATCGAAGCAGGTATCGCATTGAAAGAGGAGCTGGGTGGCGAGGTCACCGCAATCTGCCTGGGGCCTTCCGATGCGGTCTCGGTGTTGCGAGGCGCTATTGCACTGGGTGCAGATAAAGCGGTGCATCTCAAGACCGATCAATCTGACATAGACGCTTCGGCTACAGCGACAGCCCTTTCCGGTGCCATCCGGAACATGCCGTGTGATCTGGTTCTGTTTGGCAAGCAGTCGGTTGACGCAGATAATGGGCAGGTAGGACCCATGGTTGCCGAGATGTTGGGCCTGCCCTGCGTATGCCAGGTTGTAAACATCAAATCAGGGGAAGGCGCTCTGACCCTGCATCGTCAGGTTGAGGGCGGTGAGGAGGTCTCAACGGTTTCATTGCCGGCCGTATTGACCGCACAAAAAGGGCTGAATGAACCGCGCTACGCGTCGCTGAAGGATATAATGCGGGCAAAAAGGGCACAGATCGAAGAGCTCCCGACAACCGCCATCCAGCCGCGCGTGGAGATCGTGCACATTGCCCTTCCAGCAGATCGCCAGGCAGGACTGTACATTGGCCAGGGCGTCGAGGCTGTACCGGAACTGATACAGAAACTCAAGGAAGAAGCTAAGGTGTTGTAGTCGAACGAAATCTACGCAGCTGCGAACACGGTGTAGACTAACCGTCTGCAGCATTTACACGAATTGAGACCGATGCGTCGGTCAGAAGGAATCCTCATGAAAGTCAATAAGCCTGGTCTCTCCACCAAGTCGGTACATGCTGGAGAATCAAGGCAGAAACCCTCCCACGCTATTACCAACCCTATCGTTCAGACCTCCACCTACGTATTCCGCGATACGGAGGAATTGATAGACTTCAATACAGGTAAGATAAACCGGGATGAATATGGAAGGTACGGTAATCCCACCAGAGCGGTTGCCGAGGCAAAACTTGCCGCGTTAGATGGTGCCGAGGAGGCCGTTCTATTTTCTTCAGGCATGAGCGCCATTGTATCCGTATTGCTCGCCATGCTCTCAAGCGGAAGCCATGTGGTCATTATGGATGAGTGCTACCGGCGAACACGTCAATTCTGTCTCGAAGTACTACCCCGATATGGCATAGATGTCACATTCGTAAAGACGGGTGACTATGTAGCCATGGAGCAGGCTATCACCGATCAGACACGCTTGATCGTGTCGGAGTCTCCCACAAACCCATACCTGAATGTCATTGACCTTGAGCGCATCTCCAGAATCGCAAAAGACAAACGTTTGAAAGTCATGATCGACAGTACATTTGCCACGCCGTACAATCAGCGACCGATTGAATTTGGCATTGATATCGTCGTCCACAGCGCCACGAAATACCTGGGCGGCCACAACGATCTCATGGCAGGCGTTGTGGCCGGCAGCAAGGCACTCATGGGAGCCATTCGGGAATTTCGGGATGTGACAGGTGGCATCACAGATCCACATACGGCATACCTTCTCATAAGAGGCCTGAAGACATTCGCGCTGCGCATGGATAGGCACAATGCCAACGGAATGGCCATCGCCACGTATCTGGAGCAACATCCGAGAGTTCGTGACGTATACTACCCCGGGCTCAACAGCCACCCTCATCACGATATAGCTACACGGCAGATGACCGGATTCGGCGGTGTCGTCAGCTTTGAAGTCGACGGTGACCTGGACACGGCCAGCGCTTTTATCGACCGCCTGGAGCTCCCTTACATCGGGCCCAGCCTTGGTGGCGTAGAGAGCCTGATCGAGCAGCCGGCGCTTCAATCGTTTTTCGAATTGACCAAGGAAGAACGTCTGGAGATAGGGATCAAGGAT
>JABIQT010000280.1 GCA_018667995.1 Candidatus Latescibacterota bacterium | reverse complement strand
GCATGTGAGACGCATACACCTATGCCACCGAAAGCCACAACACAACAAATCGAGGAGAAACTTCAGGAGTTGACCCAATTCGTGCAACAGAATCGAGAGCTACTCGCAGGCAGAAATCCAACCACATTGACAGGGGCATTCAAACGAGATTTACCACCGCCCCGGGATCTGATGTGGAACCGATCTGGTCACGGTCAGGCGAACAACTCATGTGGCGTAGATTCTCCGGAATCTACATTCAGGCAAGCGATGGGAGCGGCGTGCCGGAACGCCTCGCGGACGTCGGCGCAGAGAATCCAGCCATTTCGCCCGATGGACGATACCTGTTCTATCATAAACGGAAAGACAGTAACGACCGTGACATCTGGATGATGAACCTGGAAGATGGTAAGGCCCTTCCGTTTCTTCAGACCGAATTTCACGAAGGAATTCCGGTACCTTCACCTGATGGGCGGCACCTTGCATATACCTCCGATGAATCCGGACAGTTTGAAGTCTATGTAAGGACATTTCCTGACGGTAAGAATAGAATAAGAGTTTCGAAAAATGGTGGTGCCTATGCCCGATGGAATGGTACGGGTAGTGAACTTTTCTATGTAGCGGGTGACAGGCTGATGAGTGTGTCGATAGCTACTGGGACTTCCCTGAAGGTAGGAAAACCCGAACGGCTATTCAGCGAAGAGGAGGCAAACGTAAGGCTGGCGCAGTTGACGGGACTCCTCATCCCAACATACGATGCCTCCGCGGACGGCCAGTGGTTCATCGCCGTTCGGGCCCTCGAGTCGTCCGCCTCGCCAACCATTACGGTGGTGCAGAACTGGTTCACGGAATTCGAAGGGATAGAGTGAACCTTCGCCGCGCTAGCACAGGGAGCGCCCCAAGCAGCCACCAGCATTGCAGCCAGGAGTAACTATGGAAGTCACACCGTTCACTTATACCTACAAGACCGTAGGCGATTGTCGTATCAACGCAGACATCTACCCGCATCCCGATGGTGCCGCTCATGCGGCGCTCGTCTTCATCCACGGTGGGTGCCTGATTGGCGGTTCGCGGAAAGATCTGAATCGCCGACAATTGGATCTCTATCTGAGCTCCGGCTACTCCGTTATATCCATCGACTATCGCCTGGCTCCAGAAACCAAGCTTCCCGGAATTATCGATGACCTCGTGGATGCCTTTCAGTGGATCACCAACCCGGGACCTGAACTGGCTTCCATTGATCCCCAGCGCATCGGCGTCATCGGGCACTCCGCGGGCGGCTATCTGGCACTGATGTCTGGATGCTGCGTCGTTCCCCGCCCAAAGGCCATCGTCTCTTTCTATGGATACGGAGACATTATTGGAGATTGGTATAGCAAGCCCGACTCTTTTTACTGCCAGCATCCCATGGTCTCCGAGGAAGAATCCGGGCGTCATGTGATCGGCCCCGTCATCTCTGAACACTATGAGGGTCGCGGCAAGGAGCAGTTCTACCTTTACTGCCGTCAGAATGGCCTTTGGCCCCTGGAAGTCGGCGGCCACGATCCCATAGACGAAGCCTCCTTCTTCACGCCCTACTGCTCCATCCAGAACATCGCCGATGACTATCCGCCCACGTTACTACTGCATGGCGATGACGACACAGACGTACCCTACGAACAGTCGGTCGATATGGATAGGAAACTGACCGAACACGGGCTCATCCATGATTTCATCACCATGCCAGGTCGGGGACATGGCTTCGACGGCAACATGGATGATCCCATCGTAAAATCGGCATTCGACAAAGTTCTCGCTTTCCTGGACCTGCACGTGAAAAATGGACAGCCATAGCCAGTCTCATGCAGGCGATGCAGGACAGTGAGAAGGGATCTATATCGTGTCAATCAAACTTACCGACTCTCACTTCGACGCCCTGGTGAATAGAGGGTATGTCATCATCCACCGCTTCTTGCCAGAAGCACAGTGCACCGAGATGGCCGCTGCAGTTCGGCGCCTGCTGCCCCCATGGGATGAGATAAATAATGAGACACATGCCACACGAAAAGAGTCCTGTTATTTTCCCTATCCGGAACAGTGTCTGAATCGTGCAATCATCAATGAGGAAGCCATTCACTTTGCCCAGCGTTGGCTTGAAACAGAACGTATCCACTATCGACCAGGCTTAGCACTCGTTCGTTACCCGGATTTCAAGGGCGGTACCGATAAGGGCCACATCGATAACGGCAATAACTCCCTATTGCCGCCCACAGAATCGGATCATCCCCATTCGCAGTTGAATTTCTGGTTCTATCTTGAAGATGTGACCGCCGAGCAGGCGCCGACACGTTTCGTCGCGAATTCCGACAATGGCGATCTGGAGAAAGCGGTACCAATGGTCGCTCCCGCGGGGTCGGTATGTATATT
>JABIQT010001017.1 GCA_018667995.1 Candidatus Latescibacterota bacterium | reverse complement strand
CCGTGGCGGCGGCATTTGAGCCCAAATACGACCATATCGATCGACACATTCGCAGGCTGGAAAAGAAGATCGAGGCCGGTGCCGACATGGTCATGACACAGCCCATTTTCGATCCCCGGCAGGTGAAGCAAGTCTACAATGCGACCAAGCACTTAGACTTTCCTATCTTCCTTGGAATCATGCCTTTAGCCAGCGCGGGAAATGCCGAACTGCTCCACAATGAAGTACCGGGATTTTCCATTCCTGACGAAGTGCGTGCCCGGATGGCCAAGGTAGGCCGGGGGCCAAAAGCACGACGAGAAGGTGTGGAAATCGCCAAGTCCGTGGCTGACGCAATTCTGGAATACTTCAATGGAGTGTACATCATGACTCCATTTAATCGGTACAGTATGACCGTGGCCCTTACGAAACATATTGCCAAGAATAGATAAACGTCGCGCATGCTTCTACTTCAGGAGCGTCATGCGTCGAGTTTGCGTGAACCCGGAGTGTCCTGTTACACGATACAGATAGACCCCGCCTGGCATTTCCTCTCCTGTCGAAGACCGCCCGTTCCAACTCACCGTATAGAGCCCCGGTTCATGGTGTCCATCGGCCAACTTGGCAACCTCTTGGCCCAGGATATTGTATATCCTAAGTGTTACCTTGTCTGATACCGGAACCAGATAATCGATGGTGGTTGCCGGATTGAATGGATTCGGCACGTTCGGGAGAAGACGCCACTTGTGGTGATCAGAGGTCGCGCCTTCATGCCCTGAGCTATAGGATTGCTCTAAGCTCACCGGAAGGTGGTTGCCGAATCGATCAAGGACCGTCGCACTCTCCAGGCGGAGTGATTGCGTCCCCGAGGATGGATTCGTGCCAGTCGGAATCGTCAGCAGCGGTGCGGTGGTATCTCGAGCGTGGTCGCTATTTGTCAGATTTAACGCCACAATTGAAAGCAGATCACCTGCCACAGCGCTTTCGACGACATGATCTTGCCACTGAATAGCTACCGGTGTACTCGCTTTCAAGTTTGTATTCTGGCTTCTCAATACTACTTGAATCCCTGCTACAGCCCCGGCATAGTCCAGATAGATCGGAATGCATGGGTTCTTGCTCATGCTATATTCTATTCGACCAATCCGGAGTCGAGCCAGGCGATTTGGCATGGGTCTTGACTGAGCAGATGGAATGCCCAATATGTGATTCACTACTGCGACAGCATCGCTGATGTTGAGCAGACCGTCGTTATTGGCATCACTTATGGCGTATTCTGGACCGCCAGGCTCTGGTGCCAATCCCTCGATCCCGAGTATCAACCGGACGCATATAATCACATCCATGATGTTTCGCATCCCATCCTTGTTGATGTCTCCTCGGATTCCCGTGAATACCACACCATCAAGTCTTTGGGCACCTACCAATATTCCCTCTGAATCAAGGACATCTAAAGATTCTTCCACTATGGATATACGCGATATGGAACCCAGTATGGATGTTTCAAATTCCGTGTCTGCACGAAACCGAAGTGCGCCTAGGCGGTGTCGTCCAGGCGGCATAGTATGGCCGTTCGATCCGGTGATCTCGATCAGAATGGTGCTGCCTTTCCCCCCGTACACTGAAGCAGCAGTTACACCTGTCCGAGATTGATCCAGCACCAGATCGATGAAGGCCAGATGAGGCGCATTCTCCTTCTGAATCTGAAACGTGATTGGACCGAGATCGATTCCGGAAGTGTTGTTGATCCAGACTTCTACCTGAGTTTCCTGACCTGGTTCCACGAAGCTCGTATCAATTTCGATGAAGACTGTCGTGTCGGGTGCCATAGTCGGTATGGAGTCATTAGCTATGACAAATCCAGAGACACCGGGAGTGATATCATCGAACGGAGAATCACTGGTTTCCCAATTGTTTCGATTCGATACGGAAGTCAGAATGGCGGACCGTGTGCCGGAAACGGGCCCGCTGTATTTACCGTTGTCGACTTCATCTCCGGATTGGGGACCTATGCCAATGGCCACAGCCGAGATTCCATCTGTTAGGCCATCCGGAATATCAGACGCGTGCTGGGCCGAAGTGGAGCCACGATCCCACACTGCTGCTCCCGTGTTGACGCCATAGATGAACATGGGACTGTGAATTGGCCCGGTGAAAACGATCAATTGGTCGCCGGATGTGGAAATTGAGATTCCCTGGTCACCAAAAACATCCTCATCATTGGAAGCAACGAAGCTTCCTGCATCCGCTCCCGTGACCGTCAGCGCGTATGCGCCTGGTTCGCCAACGGTGCGGCTGTCTATTCGGACCTCAATCACTGTTCCGGCAGAGATACCACTCTGGGGCGCAATAAATCTGATGGCGCCCCCGGATGGTGAGGTGGTCGTTGGATCAGCAGTCTCGTTGATTTGTCGCTGAAACTTACCCTCCTCACCATTCCATCCGGCATCAGTAAAGTAGATTTCCTGTCCGGCTTCCAGGTCTATCAGAGGAACCCAGGCAAATCTGTCGGTTCCATCTGCTTGCAGTCCGATGATAACAATGTCACCTATTCCGGGTTGCCCGGTGGCATGCCCGGTGGAAATCCACAGAACGTACAGGCAGAGCAGCATTTTATACACGTTGATTTCTCCGGAGGTTGGCTGGACTGGTATTCGTCAGGTAACGTTTACAGTCGGAAACCCGGAGAGAATCTCGTAGGCCCTCTATCGGAAGCCCTTTCGACCCTATATACCTTGACCGTTCCACGTGTTCATCGTATTGTAGATTGTCATCTTTCAGTAGAACATATCCCCAGGAAATGGCCCATCAAATGTTGGTAGATCTCCGCAATTACTTCTCATCGTTATTGGTTCTTATTCTTTTTGTTGCGTGTGAACCACCGCAGATTCGATATGAAATATCGCCACCTTATCCGGTGCTCTCAGAGCCCGATATACCGGAACTGGAGCCAGATACCTCCAATCGGCGCTTTATCGTATTCGGCGACTGGGGCGGGGGAGATAAGTGGCGCCCCGGTAGTATCTATCGGCAACATGCCGTGGCCGACGGGATGGCGGAGATGGTCACGCGGCGGGACCGTGGCGTGCAATATGCCATATCCACTGGTGATAACTTCTACGAGAAGGGAGTAAGCAGTATCACGGATCGAAAATGGCGTACGATCTTCGAGGAGGTCTATGATGTGGGCCGTTTTCCGCTCCGATTTTACGCTGTTCTCGGCAATCATGATTACGGCAAGAATCCTCTGGCACAGGTCGGATATCATCTACTGAACAGCGGGAGTGCTTCTGGTCGATGGTACATGCCCGATCGCTATTATACCTTCTCCGATACGCTCTCCGATGAGACGACCCTGCAGTTCTTCGCCCTTGACTCCCAAATACTGCTGGAGGAGGGCTGGTACAAGAAGTACCAAAAGCGTACCGGTGAGGCCCCTGGTCAATCGGAGAAACACCTTGCATGGTTGGAGGATCATCTTTCCGACAGCAGGGCGGATTGGAAAATCGCTATAATGCACCATCCGGTATACTCTAATGGACGACACGGTGACACGGAATGGCTGAAGGAACACGTGAAGCCGCTGTTTGAGAAGTACGGGGTACAGGTCGTGTTCTCGGGGCATGACCATGACCTCGAAGTCCTGAAACCCGTCAATGGTGTTCAGTATTTCGTAAGCGGCGCTGGCGCGAACGTTCATGACGTCTCTTGGCGGGAAAACACGGTCTTCGCCTTTGCTGGCACCGGGTTCATGTGGTGCCGCATCGTGAAGGATGAGTTGCTGGTAGTTCTCCATGATAGAAAGGGAGATCCGGTCTGGGCCGAATCAGTGCGTCGGCGCTGATCGGTCTGCGGCCAGCCAATTCATGAAGAGACTTATCGGGTCGTTTATCGATATCAGAAAGGGAGAAGTCGGCCTCGTTGCTCTGATGTGCGGCTACTACTATCTGATTCTCGTCACGAACTACTTCCTCAAGCCGACGAGAGATAGCTTGTTTCTGGTTCGCCTGGGCGCAGAGCAATTGCCCATGGTGTTTATCCTCATTGCTCTGATTGTGCTCCCCGTTACTACCTCGTACGCCCGGCTTTCGCGATCCTTTACGCTTACTAATCTGATAAATATCACCACAGCCATCCTCATCGTATGCCTGTTCGTCCTGCGCTTGCTGATCGACCTGGATCAAAGCTGGGTCTATTACCTGTTTTACGTCTGGGTCAGTATTTACGGCGTGCTGTCGACCTCCCAATTCTGGTTATTCGCCAACACCGTGTTTAATCCGGCACAGGCGAAACGTCTCTTTCCGATCATGAACGTAGGTGGTATCCTCGGCGCCGTTACCGGCGGCGAGGTCACTGGTCTGTTTGTCCAAAATGCGGGCATTGCCACGGAGAATCTCCTCTTCTTCTGCATGGGGTTTCTCGTTGTCTGCATCGTTCTGTTGAACTACATCTGGAGGATCAAAGAACGTGAAGGCGGGGATCACGTGCCACTGCCGGCGTCCGATGAGCAGAAGCGTGATTCCTTGGGCGAGATGATTAGAACGACACGCCGGTCTCGATCGCTGAAATTCATCGTCGCCATCATAGCGACTACTGTTGTCGCGACAGCATTCGTGGACTTTCAGTTCAAGACCATATCTCTTTCTGCGTTTCCAGATACGGAAGATCTGACGTCATTTATGGGCAAGTTTTACGGGCGTATCGGACTGGTCGCTCTGTTAATTCAGGTCTTTCTTAGCTCTCGCCTCCTGCGAGTACTCGGGGTTGGCGGAGCAATTCTATTTCTGCCACTGAGCCTTGGGTTCGGATCTCTGGCACTGTTCCTGGCTCCTGGCCTATGGACCGCTGTTTTTCTGAGAGGTGCCGACCAGAGCTTCAGGTATTCCCTCAATAAGACAGGTCTCGAACTGCTTTTTCTTCCCGTACCACTTGAGATGAAGAAGCGCACGAAGGTCTTCATTGATGTTTTTGTAGATCAGCTCGCCCAGGGATTGAGTGGCGTTCTTCTCCTATTGTGCACGCTGGTGCTTGGGCTCTCAATGCAATCGTTGAGCCTTGTTGTCATGGCGTTTTCCGGCCTTTGGGTATTCCTGGCGATCCGTGGGTACAAGGAATACGTAAACGCTTTTCGGACAGCGTTGGAGCGCCGTGAAATCAATCTGGGTGAATTATCAGTGGGATTAGACGACGCCACCTCACTAGACACGCTTAGAAACACATTGAAGAGCGACAATGAGCGCCAGCTATCGTATGCGCTGGACATATTATCTACGACACAAGCTCCAGATCTACTACCCTCCGTATTTCCGCTCTTGACGCACAAATCCTCCGATCTGCGCCTCAGATCCCTGAAAGTACTCCAGAATATGCCTGAGACTGTGGATGCGGCCGACATCGTTGACCTGCTGCAGGACAGTGATCAGGAGGTCCGGATCGAAGCCATGAGGCTGCTGTGCGCTGTGAATTCCGATACAATATCAGCGTTGAAATCGTATCTTACCGATCCGGATCTCAGGATTCAAAGCGCAGCGATCGTATGCATCTCCGAGGTGGGAAATCCCGAGGCCGAGGCTTTAGTGCGTGCCGAGGTGATCGAATCGCTCCTGTCGCATAGCGGCGAGGAAGGTATCATGCTGCGTCGGCAGATCGCTAGAGCATTGGGTGCGATCAGGACGTCAACTGTACGTCCGTATTTACTTGCGCTCATCGATGATCCCGAACGTAGTGTGGCACGGGCTGCCATCGAAGGGACCGGGGCAAGTCACGATCCAGAGTTGATTCCGATCTTGCTTCAGAAATTGTCCGACAGCACCTACCGGGTCTATGCCCGTAGCGCGTTTGCTCAGTTTGGGCCCGAGGCACTGGAGCCGCTAAGGGTGGCCGTGACCGGACGGGATACCGATGCAGATGTGCGACGTCACATTCCACGCGTTCTGCGAGACATACCGGTTCAGAAATCTGTGGACATACTCCTTGATGTGCTTGAGGACATGTCTCTACGGCTGCAGTACCCCATCGTAAAAGCATTGAATAAGCTGCATAAATATCCCGTTCTCAGAATAGCTCCTGAGCGCGTTCAGAAGGCAGTTTTGGATGAGGCTCAGGTATACTATGAATCGATGGCCATGGAGCACGTCGCCTGGCAGGATTCCCCTGAGATCGATCTCTTACGACGTTCCCTGCGTGATCGACAGCGACAGAGTCTGGAGCTTATCTTCAGGCTTTTGGGTTTGGTGTATCCGTCACAGGATATCTATAACGCCTACGAGGGCATCATCAACAGGAATGACACGCTTCGGTCAAGTGCCATAGAGTTTCTCGATAATGTGCTGAGCACGGACCTCAAGCGTTTTCTATTGCCCATACTCGATCAGACCTCGGTTGAGAGGACCATAGATCAAGGGCGCGAACTCTTCGGATTCTTACTTGCAGAGCGAGGTGAAGCGCTGGCATATATGGTGTCAGGACGCGACGACTGGCTTCGGAGCTGTGCCATCGCTGCGATCGAAGGGGAACCCTCTACAGACCTCATATCAAAGATCCAGTTGGCGACATCAGATCGTACACCTCTGGTCCGTGAGACGGCCGAAATGATGCTCCGAAAGCTCGGAATTCAGTAGTATTGTGCGTGCTTTGTTAGAACCATTATTCCTTTGCTCGATCAACCTGTCCAGCTTCTCCTCGATGCTCTGCTGACGTTTCGTGGTCTCATTCACTCCACGCCTTGAACTTCTCCAGCTCGATCGTACGGTTGTTGATCTCCGACACCCAAGAGTGATCAGTTTGCACTGTGCCTGCCGTATTGGCCTCTCACATGCGGCGGTCAAGATCCGTACCGTACCACGAACCGTAGGAGGTAGGCCACACAGCACCCTCATTGAGGACTTCTTTCATTCAGGCATCGCTCTGTGCCTCATACGGGTGCCAGTCAAGCTATTCGAAATCATTGTAATATGTGCCGGCGCCACCGTTCCAAAGGGCCGCTACGTCGACATCGGATAGAGAACGGTCCCAGAACGCCAGCTCATCGATAATTCCATCGAATGGGCTGGTAAGATTCTGGATGTTGCCGACAATCAGTCTTCCGCCTACTGCTCGACACGTAGTCGGAATGGTGCCTTGGTATCCTTTATTGTTATTAGTCACCCTTGTCCCATTCACCCAAACATCGACTCTGTCTTTATTCGCAGCTTTCGTGCCGTCATATATGGCGACGACATGAGTAAAAGGGGAAGGGTCTGAAGGGTCTGGTACAGTCATCAACGGTGAATCTACGCGAATATAGTTGGTCGATGGATTAATCCATATTTTCAGTTTCCCGTCGTTGGATTGGTCGATACGAAACGAGCCGGCGGCGCCCAGCTGATTCGTAAACACACCATCAGGCGTATTGACCGAGTTGAACTTGAGCCACATCGAGACAGACATGTGCTGTGTGGCGGACAGTCCTGCTGGCTCGCCACCGGCGTTTCGAGACACTCCCTGCTCATCGATGACCAACGCAAGTCCGTTACCCCTTTGGCCAGGCAAGTTACCAGGTGGTACACTGCCGAGCAGCAATATAGGAGTATCAAGGTTATAGCCATTACCAGACGAATCGGCGCGCTCCCCGGTGGCCTCTTCGAGTCTGTAGTAGGCTTCGAGGCCATTCAGTAGGGTGTTGGCAGGTGTTGTCGCGGAGGCTGAAGGCAGGCCAGCATCAATGACAATGTCATGCGTGAAGGAAGACAGGGAAATAGGAGATGAGGTAGGTGGGACTGGGCTAGACGCGAGAATGACGAGAACTCCACCTACGTCGGAGAATACAGCCCGTGCGTGATCAAGATAATATGATATGCGACATCTCTTTCCGATGCCGATCTCTTCGACCAAATTTAGAACAATCCATGTGTTTCCGTAGGCAGTTGATCTTTCGTCGACAGAATCGACAGCGACTGTTCTCCAGACGTTGGAAGAATCATCCGTTTCTACGACAAAGCCTGCTTTTAGGAGACTCTGAGGCTGGCCAAATGGCACACCGATTCCTACTTTGAATTCTACGTGCAATACATCGCGCCCCGCCCTGTTTGAGGGGGGACCACCTACCCATTTATTTACCGTAGTTCTCAGATACGGGTACGTCAAGTCTGACTTGGTAGAAACCCCACTCAGGAGTGTGTCAATGTTACTCTTACCTGAATCCAGCACAGTAGGTGTGCTAATCAGGGCATACTTGGTACCTACGATTAGTGGAGGTCCGATATCCATTACGTGTGGCACCAAGTGAGTGGCAAGATAGTAATTGTCGGCATTCTTACTCATCTGCACGTCATTTGAATCATAGTTGCCGCCCTCTGGATTGGCGTTACCAACCTGAATTGTGGGGTTGGTCTTTTCAAGTATACATGTCCAGAGATTCTCAATCCGAACTCCCTGTAGAACGTTGTGCCTGGTATACCCGTCCATCAACACTCCCACAGGCATATCGAAATTCCCGACGGAGTCCGAGAGTGGCGGCGTGTGCCTAAGCGTCTCTCCATCGATCGCGGCCACATCCGCATAATTACCCGTCGCGATTTCGATACCTGTGCCGATTATCTTGTTGGCATTCATGGGCTCGACTCCACCAACTTTACCATGTAGTCGGATCCCAATCGGGCAGCGCAGAATGGTTCCGCCGTCAATGATATTGCCGTTTGCATAGTCAACCAGGTCGATGCCGATGTAGCAGCCGTCGATCTGACAGCCTTGAATTCGGTTGTAGTAACTTCCCAGGCTGCCGGTTTCTCCTTTCAAGCGAATCCCGGGTACGTACATCACAGCAACTTGACCTGGCGTCACATCGGCCAAGACTGGCCGATCGGCAGTGTCAGATATACCCGGAGAGAGAATTATACTCACATCTCTGATCGTGGAGAAAGATACCTTATTGAAGTCAATAACCGGGAACGTGAGATTGGATAATCCGGTGTTATCGGTGGGAGGATTCGATCTGCGCACCTTAAAAGACTCAAGAAGTATGTTATCAACGCGCTCTATGCTTTTATCCGCGTCGT
>JABIQT010000084.1 GCA_018667995.1 Candidatus Latescibacterota bacterium | reverse complement strand
TACTGATATTCATGACCGCACTAGCAGTTCCTGCCATGTGGACACTTCGTCAGCTGGCAGTTCGAAACCGCACTCCAAGCAAGTCACCTGATGATGACTTCCAGGTCCAACCGCTTTCCCGCACTACTTCCGTTTGAATAAACGCTTCAGCTGATTGACCTCTCAGAAACCAGCCTCGGAGTTCGCCTTCGATTTTCATGGAACCAGACCAGGTAGCCGGATGTATTGTAGTGCATGCTCTCGGGCTTCCTGAAACGTAGTATTGATGATTCTGCGTGGCCCCGCGGGCAATTTCAATATTCCTTCGAAGATCGGCCCTGTATATATGATCCTGCGTGATAAGGTTGTTGTGTGCGTTGTGGCTCTCATGTGGTTGACGCCGGCTCTCGCCCAAGTGCCCGACCATGTTCCCTGGAAAAAGCGCGCTCCGGTGTCCGGAAAAATTGATGAGCGGGCAATATCTGAATTACGGCGAAGCTCCAATGACGCTGACCTCAAATTTTGGATTTTCTTTACCGATAAGGGAATTTTCACAGAAAGAGCTTACAGCTCAGCCTTGCTAACAGCCGAGGGAGCACTGGGATTGAGAGCACTGAATCGACGTAGACTTCGGCGTTCTTCTGGTCCGGTAGACTTCCTGGATATTCCTCTTCACGAGCCATACATACGAGGTACGCTGAGTCTCGGTGGAGAACTGCTCGGTCGATCGCGGTGGCTCAATGCAGTTAGCGTTTTGGCGACTGAGGAAGCCATTGAATCTATTGCTGATCTGGCCTATGTGTATAGAATCACACCGGTATCCACCTTCAGTCGGCCCGTTATCGAGGGCACACCAGAATTGGTATCGCCAAAACCAACCACTGTCGCCTCCTCGGACGTTCTGAACTACGGTTCCTCCCTTACACAGCTTGAGCAGGTGCAAGTACCATTTCTTCACAGACTAGGTCTATCGGGACGTGGTGTTACCATTGCCATGTTGGATACGGGGTTCAAGTTGGACCATGTGGCTTTTGATTCACTGCGTACAAGGGTGATCGCGGAGAAGGATTTCATCAATGGGGACGATGGCACGGCAGATGACCTCAGTCAGGATTTTCCGGGGCAGCACAACCACGGCACTGAAACACTATCGACCATAGGGGGATACATGCCTGGTGAGTTGATCGGCCCCGCGTACAACGCACACTTCATTCTTGCCAAGACAGAGACTATCTCATTCGAACAGCAGGTGGAAGAAGACTGGTGGGTGCAAGCCGCGGAATGGGCGGACAGTCTGGGTGCCGACATCATCAGCAGTTCGCTCGGCTACAATTCCTGGTATCAGTATTCGGATATGGACGGACAGACTGCAGTCACCACTATTGCCGCAGCAGCGGCAGCTTCTCGCGGCATTTTGGTCGTGAATGCCATAGGCAATGAAGGTCAGTCAGGTTGGCAGAAAATGATTGCGCCTGCGGACGCCGAGGGGATCGTGACAGTGGGGGCAGTAGATTCCACCGGTAGACGGGCAGCTTTCAGCTCCAAAGGGCCGACATATGACGGCCGCATCAAACCGGATGTGGTGGCCATGGGGGTAGCGGTACGTGCCGTTAATCCTGCCAGCACAACCGGATATCTGCGTATCAACGGTACGTCCTTTTCGACTCCGATAACCGCTGGTTTGGTTGCTCTGCTACTCGAGGCACAGCCAGATTGGACGCCGAATCAGATTATCAGTGCACTACAAAGCACAGGCGGTCAAGCAGCTCTTCCGGATACCTTGTTAGGGTACGGATTGGCTAATGCGAGGGACGCACTGGCCACCGTTCCTAACACGGAGATAAGCGACTATACTGTTTCCAATGACTCCGACGGTGTGCTGCTGGAATGGTCTACCGCATTTGAGCTGAATATCCATAGTTGGCGTGTTTCGAGGAAACTGAACGGTAACGTCAGCATAGTCACGCCTACGCCACTCCCGGCCAGCGGTAGTCTTCATTCGGCGTCTCCGCGGACCTACTTCTACGTGGATACGACCGCCGTCTCGGGCCAGAACTATGACTATATACTGCACGCTCTGGGCCCTGTCGGTTCACCAGTCGGTATCGCATCGCCGTCTGCTTCAATAGTTTTTACTCCGTCCTCGAATTCAACGCTGCAGTTCTCATTGGCTCAGAACTACCCCAATCCCTTTAACCCGTCGACAGTAATTGCCTTCGATCTTCGACATGCAGGACTGGTGAAGTTGACCGTCTTCAACATTCTTGGACAAAGAGTCCGGGTTCTAGTCGATGAGCTACGGGGCGCAGGCAGATATCAGGAGTCGTGGGATGGCCGGGATCAGAATGGCCGGACGCTTCCGAGTGGCCTGTATATCTACAGGATTCATGCAGGGCCAAATGTCAGTGCGAAAAAAATGCTGCTCACACGTTGATGTCGTGCCAGTGGGCCCAAGTTCCACCATACAGGAGTGGGGCTATGTCAAATGAAAATCAGTGAACCTAATCCACTCGACGAGCGTTACCCGAGTATCCAATTGTCCCAACTAAGTGCGGCACGCCTGATGTAGAGACTTGCGCACCCCACAGGAATTATAGATGCGATTGCCGCAGTGCTGCCTGAACCTCATACTGATACTGATGTGTATTCTGATCCGATATGACCGGGCGGACGCGCAGTATCTGAACTTCTTTGGTCGCAATAAGGTACAGTACACCAATTTCGATTGGCAGGTCATGCAGACCGAGCATATCGATCTATACTATTTCCCAGAAGAGAAAGATCTCGCTGAAATAGCTGCCGCTTCGGCCGAACGAAGCTACCGTGCCCTGGAATCTCAGTTCAGCCTTTCGATTCACCGTCGCCTTCCGCTTATCCTGTACAGCACCCATCACTATTTTAGAGAGACCAATACGGTTCCCGTTCTACTACCAGAATCCGTAGGTGCATTTACGGAGTTTCTTAAGGGGCGGGTTGTGATGCCCAATATCGGATCCTACCATGAATTTGATTCGGTTTTGAGGCACGAGTTGGTTCACGTTTTTACCATTGAGAAAATCAAATCGGTTCTGAAGAAGCACCGAAAAGGTCTACGCCTGGCGCCTCCTCTCTGGTTTACCGAGGGATTGGCCGAACACTGGTCCGAGGGATGGGGCTCAGAAGCGGATATGTTTATTCGAGACGCTGTGCTCTCGGGATATCTGGTGGACATACCAAATATCAACCGGATTTTCGGTAGTTTTCTGATGTACAAGGAAGGTCAGTCATTTCTTAAATTCATAGAAGAGAAGTACGGCGATGATGCTATCGAGTTAATCCTGGAGAATTGGTGGCGCGGTACCACGTTTAAAGAGATTTTTGAAATCTCACTTGGGAAGAGTCTCAAGTCGGTGAGTGACGAATGGGTATACGGTCTCAGGAAACAATATTACCCCCTGCTCGAGCGGACCGACATGCCCTTCAAAGTCGCGCCGCCTTTAACCACTAGGGGGATTAATATAAAGCCGGTTTCGGTGCCGGCGGCGCTGGATTCGACGGTTGACGAGGGATTGGTCTTCCTGAGCACAAGAGACGGGTACGAAGATATAGTCTGGGCACCTCTAGAAGGCACAGAAAAGGGTGTTCAGCTTCTGGTGCGCGGCGGCCGCTCTCCGGAATTTGAATCATTTCATCTGCTTCGAACCCAGATGGCGGTCAACAAGAAACGCGAGCTGGCCTTTGTTTCAGAGAGCCAGGCACAGGATGTCATTTATCTCTGGAATATTGCGGAGCGGCGGCAGATTGAGCGGTTCGATTTTGATGAAATTGTCGGTATCTCGTCGCCATCGTGGTCTCCAGATGGTACGCGAATTGTCTTCTCCGGCCAGAACCGGGCAGGTGTTTCGGATCTCTATGTGGTGGATAGAGGCACCAAAACTCTTCAGAAGTTGACCAATGACATATACGAGGATCGTGAGCCGGAATGGTCTCCCGACGGTACGGCGATTGTTTTCAGCTCCGATCGCGCCGAAGGGGGCGACACCAACGGATGGCATAATCTCTATTCTCTGGAGACCGAATCCGGTGCCATCAATGGAATAACTGAGGGTGCCCACAATGATCTCGCACCGGCTTGGTCCCCCGACGGAAAATGGCTCGCATTCACTTCGGACAGAGATACTGGTGTGGATCTGTACCTGATGGATCAGGAAAGAAGGATCCATCGGTTAACGAAGGTAGCCACTGGCGTGATGGATCCGAGTTGGACTACAGATAGCCGGTCCATCCTCTTCACAGGCTTCGAGGGATTCCAATTCCAGGTGTGTCGGATCGCTCTACCGGACTCGTTGGAGACCGTTCAAATACCACCCCCAAGAGCCCGACTCGCGAAATGGTCACCGGACAGAATTAAACTATCAGATGGTCTGACTACGGCGCCCTATGAGAGGAGATACGGTCTCGATCTCGCACAGGGAGGACTGATTGCAGCGCCAACCTCCAGTGATATCGCTTTGGGGGGCGGTGTGTTATTCAGTTTGAGTGACATGCTGGGTGACCATTACTATAATTTCCTCGTCAGCAACAGCACGCAGACCACCGGAGACTTTCTTAAAAGCTTCAATTTCTTCGTGTCACGGATGAATCTCTCGCACCGTATTAACTATGGATATGGGGTCTTTCACCTTAATGGTAACTTCGCGGACAATAGTAATTTCCTTTTCGACGAGCGGCGATTCGGCTCAATTTTTCTGTTTTCGTATCCCTTTTCAAAATTCTCGCGCCTGGATGGAAATGTTGGATACACTTATTCGGACAAGACCCGACTTTTCGCGACGAGCAACGCAGATCGACAGTCTCACCTTGTGACGAATTACATAGCCTACGTTCGGGACACGGTTATGTGGGGCCCGACTGGCCCTGTTGACGGTGAAGGATTTCAGTTTGGCTTGACGCATCTGACCGATGTGGGCAGAGGCGAGTCCTTCGCGACAACGCTTGTGGCCGACTATCGCAGATACTTCAGATTTGCCAGGCATTTGACCTATGCGTCTCGAGGCCTGGGTATCGGTAGTTGGGGAGAAGAACCGCAGATCATTCGTCTTGGGGGCAGTTGGGACTTCCGAGGCTACGGATTCCGGTCTCTTCAGGGAAATCGAATGCTGCTTTTCAATCAGGAACTGCGTTTTCCTCTGATGAACTTTCTTGCATTGGGATTTCCATTCGGCGCCATGAGTTTTTCGCGTATACAGGGAGCATTGTTTCTGGATTCTGGCAATGTCTGGTTTGACGATGACTACCAGGACGTTATAGGCAGTTTTGGCGGGGGCGTACGCGTGGGACTGGGAGGTCCTCTGATTCTACGATTCGACTTCTCAAAACGTGTATCGAATAACTTTCGATCGCTGGAAGATGGCATTCGGTTCACATTCTGGTTTGGTCCTGACTTTTGAGAAACATAGCATGATGCCTCTAATTATGACTATCGTCTCGAACATTTCTCTGACATCGATGATACATGTAATCAATTTAGGATGATCCCAATGAGTAAACTATGGGGCCTACTGGTGTTTCTGCTGCCGCTTGCATCTTGCGGGAAGCCCTACATTGCGTTGAATGGCGCGGGCGTTCTCGAACGTGGCGAAGTCCCGCGAGCTATTCAGCCCCCGCTGTCTTTGATTTGGAGGACCAAGTTAAAGGGGCCGATCCTGGCTCCTCCAGCTGTTCGTGGGACGACGATGTTCGTACCTATGTCGAATAATAAGATCTATCTCATGAATGCGGAGAACGGGCTGGTCGCTGAGTTTACGGACGAAATAAACGGTACCGGGGCAGTCACCCCCGCCTTGGGTGGTGATACGCTTTTTCTCTCCGTAGTTGGACAGACACCGCGGGAATGGCGTGAATTCGTTGCCTTTGATACCCGAAAAAAAGAGACGATTTGGCGTCGAAAATTGCTAAACGGCTTGTCGGCGCCGACGCTTGTGGACAGCGTTGTTTACACGGGTTCCGAGAACGGGATTGCCTATGCGCTGGCCGCCGACAGCGGTGAGACGATTTGGGAACATCGCGTTGGACGCCAGGTTCGGACCACACCGGTGGTTCGGGATGGCCGAGTGTACGTCGGATCTGATGATAACCGGATCTACGCTCTTGACGCGGATAATGGCGATGAACTTTGGACTTACAGAACAGATGGAACCGTGACAAGGGCACCGGCAGTGTCGGCTGATGCCGTGTACATCCCAAGCTATGATCAATCCCTCTATTGCCTCGACGCCTCGAGCGGAGAATTGCGTTGGAAGTTTACCACGGGGGGTAGCCTCTACTGTTCTCCCATCGTGGACAATGGGAAGGTCTACCAGGGCTCGAATGATCGAAACCTGTACTGCCTGGACGCTTTTACCGGCAGGGAACTATGGAGATTTCAGACTGAAGGTATTGTGGTGGCGCCGCCCTTGACCCTAAATGGTTACGTATATGTAGTATCCACAGATCGACATGTTTATGCTCTTGACGCTGAGACTGGACTCGTTACCTGGAAGTATGAGACTCAGGACAGCATCAATGTTGCGCCATTTGTGGTGCAGGATGTACTCATGGTGGGATCGGACGATCGACACATCTACGCATTTTCCGCGTTGCGGAACTGATTTGGATTACAAGATGAAGGTCTTTCGAGTTCTATTCGACAGAACAGTCACATTCGGGCTCACGGTTATCGTCCTATCTGCGGCTCTCTGGTCTGACACTGTCTCGGCACAGAGGGTACGCGGTGTCGTATCTATCACGTCAGATCCCTCGGATTTGCCTTTATTTATCGACGACAGGTTAGTCGGACGTACGCCTCTGATTGACTATAGCCTACCGTCTGGCAGTTATCTATTTCGGATCACAAGGCCCGAAACGTCATCCTGGGATGTGCTGGACTGGCAGCGTGAAGTAACCGTGTCGGCAGAAGAGGCCACTACCGCCCATGCGGTATTCGTGGGGCCTGTTGTTGTTCGTTCCGATCCGTTCGGAGCTGAGGTCTACATGAACAGTTTGCTGCTCGGAACTACGCCCATTCGGCTCGCAAATCTCACGCCCGGACCTTACACCATTGCTTTGCGCAAATCTGGTTTTCAAGAGACGCTTCAGGCGTTCATTGTACGAGACACGCTCCAACAGGTTTTTGACGTAACGCTGGCAATAGAGTCGGCGTCCGTAAAACGATCGCCCCAATCTGATGCGAGCACTTTTGGAGATATGGTTACGGGCAGGCACAGGCTGAGTAAGAAATTAGGTTATGCTACGCTGGGTCTCGGACTACTGTTTACGGGTATGGCTCTAAATTCTGACAGAAAAGCGGATCAAGCCTACTCGAACTATCTACGCACGGCGGACCCAACACGATCAGAGGGGTTTTACCAACGAGCGGCGAGTCAGGACAGTCGGACGAGTACATACGCGGTCGCGGCACAGATCAACTTTGCGGGCGCATTCTATTTCTTTTTGTCCCGCGCATTTCATTCCAGATAATAGGACCGCAGCATGAATTATAGGTTATACATTACGGTCGTTATCGGCATGATATTGATGAGCGGATGTGACCCTGATGATAGAGAGCGACGCAATCCACTTGATGCAGGCAACGCGTTAACCAGCGGTCGTCCTCAGAACCTGAGGTCACTCGGTAATCACGAGAGTGTCGGATTATCGTGGAATCGCGTTTTCCTATCAGATGTGGTTGGATATAGACTGTATCGAACCGATGGGAGCGGCAGTGTAACTACGACGGATGTTTTCGGAACGCCACCGCCCAATGAGTTCGTTGACGAAAACGTCCTGAATGGCGAAACCTATGAGTATAAATTCTCTGTGTTGATAGGGGATCGGCAGAACCCATTGGAGAGCGACATTTCAAATGGGGTCTTCAGCTCTCCGGGGCCTGAATCCTGCTGGGTTATTGATGAAGGACTGGGATTCGTCCTCAAGGTATCTTCCGATGCTCGGGCCATTTCTCATTCAGTGGTATCAATCTTTGGTGCCCGTCACATAGCGATTGATCCAAGAGACGGGGCTGCTTGGTTGACGACAGAATTTGGTGGAGCGGGCCAGGGAGGAATCGCTGTTAGGTACACCGCCGCCGGTACTCGTTCTACGGTCGTGACGGGCTTTAGGCTGCCAGGGCCTGTTGGGGTCGATCCCAGTGATGGGTCGGTCTGGGTCGCCGATGAGGGAACCGGCGAAGGAGATGCCCTGGTCGTTAGAGCGACCGAGAAGGGCATCCCAATTTTCAGGTTAACAGATTTTGTTAAGCCGACGGCCCTCGCGATAGTCGGAAATTCAGGTTCTGCCTGGATCGGAGATTCTGGGGCCCATACGGTATCGCTCATATCCAATCTAAGTGTACGCCTCTCGACCGTGGAGAATATGGGATTACCATCCGAGATTGCCGTGAACGCATCCAGCGGGGCTTGCTGGGTAATCGACTCCTCGAGAGCATCAGTCTTCAGGCTGGATCCAGACGGAAGTGTCTCCGCAACTATAACCGGTTTTACCGAACCTATCTCGCTGGCCTATAGTGTATTGACCAACGATTGTTGGATCATTGATTCCGGCACAGCCTCTATTCTTCGTATCTCGGATTCCGTTTCAGGGCTATATGATGTACTACAGAGCCAATCATTTCATAAGATATTGTCGGGACTGGTTGTACCTTCCGACGTAACGATTGACGACACCAACGGCAATGTCTGGGTCTCAGATCTGGCACTTACCGGCCTTCTGAAATACTCTAATGACGGTGTAGAGATCGCACGATTTCCGGGATTATTAGTACCGACCACGATCGCAGTGGATCAGGGGACACGTAGCGTCACATTCATTCCCTGAATAAACACTGCCCAAATCACCAAGATTCCTGTATCCATATCCAATGAGGCTGTAGTTTGAAGTTACCTATCTATATGGATCATCACGCAACAACGCCATTGGATCCCACGATTCTCGATGCGATCAAGCCTTTCTACCTGGGATCAAAGTCCGAAGGGCAGTGCCGAGACGCCGTTGCCGTGAGCCGCGAACGAATAGCACGCCTGATAGGTGCGGATCCCTCCGAAATCCGATTTACATCGGGGGCGACCGAGTCCGATAATCTCGCGGTCAAGGGTATCGCGCTTGCGCGTCGAGAGAGAGGAAATCACATCATTACCTCTCAGGTGGAGCATAAGGCAATTCTTGATTGTTGTACAAGTCTGGAGCAGCAGGGCTTTGTTGTCACCTATCTGCCGGTGGACTCCGACGGCATGGTTTCTCCAGAGGATGTCTCCCACGCAATCAATGAGAACACTATTCTAATTACGATTGCATATGGCAACAACGAGATTGGCAGCATAAACCCGGTTAACGCGATAGGAAAGATTGCCAGAGACAAGGGATTGCTGCTTCACACGGATGCCGTTCAGGCCGTAGGGAAGATACCGGTTTCGGTGAATGAGCTCGGGGTGGATCTACTCTCGATTTCCGCGCATAAAATGTACGGTCCAAAAGGGATAGGTGCGCTTTATGTTCGTGAATCGGATCCTGCCATTAAGATGCTATCGCCGCTCGGTGATGAGTCTCTGCTCAACCTGCCCGGGATTGTGGGCCTGGGACTCGCATGTGAGATTTGCGAAGCAGTTATGGATGTCGAAGGGGAGCGTTTGGTCTCGCTCCGTGATCATCTCTATCGCAGTCTGAGCGCCTCGGTTGACGATATCAAACTGAATGGTCACCCTGTCCGACGTCTTCCCGGAAACCTCAATGTCTGTTTTTCCGGGATAGAGGGAGGATCGCTACTCCTGAGTCTTCGGGATATTGCCGTGTCATCGGGATCTGCATGTACCTCGCGGACCACAATTGACCCTTCATATGTTCTCATGGCACTGGGTCGAGATCGAGCCCTGGCAGAGAGCGCGCTAAGGTTTGGACTCGGACGGGGAAACACGATCGAGGAGGTCGATTACGTTGTGGCGACCATAGCAGAGACCGTTGGCAGGTTGCGGTCTTTGTTGCCTAATTACCCGGCCAGTTAGAAGATAAGTAGGGCTGCGCCTCAAAAAAAGGTGGCTGGTTATTGTTAGTAGTTGACACGGGCAATCAATATGCTTATTAATCTGACAAATCCGAGCGCTGAAACATCGTATATCAGACAGCGAAGATAGAAGTACTCAAGGAGGCACTCCGCATGGTAACAGTCACTGAAGCAGCAGCAGATAAAATACGAGCCCTTCTGACCGATCAGGGAAATCCAGAACACGGTTTACGCATGATGATTTCCGGCGGTGGATGTTCCGGTTTTCAATATCGCCTCGCTTTTGATAAGGAAGCCGGTGAGGCTGATCAGACCATTGAGGAAAACGGTGTAAAGGTCTTCGTTGACATGAAAAGCGCCATATATTTGATGGGCTCAGAGTTGGACTACGTTGAAGGGTTGATGGGGGCAGGCTTCAAAGTCAATAACCCCAATGCCAAAGGCACTTGTGGTTGCGGTGAATCCTTTCACGTGTAGTTTCTGAATTTCTGGGGAGGCCTTGGTAGCATCGGCCTCCCCGTTTTTTTATACCCAATTGAGTTAGTGTAAAAACTACACAGAGACAGGGATTTTTGTGCTTGAATCATGTGCACTCATTGCTGTAGCCAGCGGAAAAGGTGGTGTGGGGAAGTCGACAGTCAGTGTCAATTTGGCCGCCTCTATGGCAGCAGAGGGCGCCGCTGTCGGTTTGCTTGATGCGGATATCTATGGTCCCAGCATCCCTCAAATGATGGGAGCCCAGGGCCCTCTCGAACAGAATGATGAAGGGCTCATTAAACCGCTGGTGAGCCACGGAGTACGACTGGTGTCAGTAGGATTCATCTCGGGACAGTCTGATGCTATCATCTATCGCGGCCCGCTGGTGGGTAAGATGGTAAAGCGATTTATAGGCGAGGTGGACTGGGGCGAGTTGGATTATCTATTCATCGATTTGCCTCCGGGTACGGGTGATGCGTCACTGGCCCTGGCGCAGGCCGCCCCCCTGTCCGGTGCGGTCATAGTCACTACGCCTCAGCAGGTTGCACTTTCGGATGTTCGCAGGTGCATCACTATGTTTCAACGCCTCAAAGTCCCTATTCTCGGTATAGTTGAAAATATGAGCTATTTTGTCGCACCGGGCTCTGGAGAGCGCACACATATTTTTGGCAATGGTGGTGGGCGGTTGGCGGCAGCGGAGCTCGATCTCCACTTCCTCGGCGACATTCC
>JABIQT010000085.1 GCA_018667995.1 Candidatus Latescibacterota bacterium | reverse complement strand
TCAAAAGAATCGAGACACTGGCTGTTTCATAATTGCTGACTACCTTACGAACCATACAATCGCCGCGGGCATGATCCTGGACCGCATGCCAACTGATGAGAGCCTGCCGACTGGGTCGAAAGGTTCCGCGAGTGCGGCAGAGAAGTCATCATCTCACAGCCGTGTGACGCCGTCAGAACATCGTGCCTTGTTCGGGCAGGCGCCGAGTACAATCTGGCTGACAGGATCCACGGGTTCCGCGAGAAGTGAACTTGCTTTGGCACTAAAGCAGGTGCTTCAAACAGGATCCACCGCCGCTGTCGTGCTGGATTCTGTCTCCATGCGAGATCGCCTCAGTGGTGACCTAGGATTCTCGGAGGCGGATGAGATCGAACATTTGAGGCGCGTGGCAGAGATAACCCGTCTACTCAATGACCAGGGACTTACTGTCGTTGCCTCAGTCCTTGCGCCCGATGAGACCAATCTGTGTCAGATGATTGAGCTGATCGGCAGGGACAGATGCATCGAGATATCTCTCGACGCGCTAAACCAAGTCTTCGTGGACAAACCGTCGAACAGATGCGACGTAACCTCCAGGCATGTTGTGTTTGATGAACAGAACGGAACGGAGATTGGAGCCGAGGGATCCTTGAAAGCGTTGTTGACCGTCTCAGCCGGGGCCGAGTGGCTGAAGGAACCTATTGCGCACATACTGACCGGGTTGCAGAGATCGGGCAGCCTGCGATCAGGATAGATTGGAATAATAAGGTGATTACCAAGACTCGAATTTCCCGGAATATAAACTCCTATTGCACCATTTCGACCCGCTGTCTCCCGAATGACTGTAAGTGGAATCCATTACATCTCGTCTTTATTCGATCAGAGCGTCTTAAGAATTCTGAGTGACATTTCTGCCATAACCACCATCTCTACGCGACCTACTTTTACTCTATCAGCGCCGCTTCGTATTCCGATTCCGGGTATCCCCACAAAACAGCTGACTTCGTTTCACATCGAGAAATCTGAAATCTCACTTGGGTGGCAGTCATTCTTAATCTTATACATTACCATCTTGATCAACATTATAATGTTTTTACTTGACAGTGTGATCCGGCAAGCATTATTTGGTGATCGATTAACACGAAATACCTCACAGACCAGCTGAAGAGAGCCTAGGGGCCAAAGATGGCAAAAGCTGTCCGAAGACCGAGACGAGAACTACAGGTACCTACTTGGGAACTTGTCCGAAAGCGGAATTATATAGAGCGTATTAAGAATGACAAGGCGCCGCTTCGTGTGATAGATGAACTGCCGGAACTCATTCGCGAAGGATATGAAGCCATCTCCGAAGAGGACGTGGTACGGCTCCAGTGGTATGGACTTTATCACGATAAGCCTAAGATCGGCAATTTCATGATGCGCGTGAAACTACCCGGTGGCCGGGTGTCGCCGCACAAACTTAGAACTATCGGTGGCTTATCACAGGCCTACGGATCGGACTACGGAGAATTGACCACGCGTCAAAATATCCAGTTGCATGGGATGGAGCTTGCACAGCTACCAGACATCTTTTCTACGCTTGAGGAGGCGGGTCTTTCTACAACAGGAGGCTGCGGAGACACAGTTCGAAATATAACTGGATGCCCGGTATCGGGTATAGATCGTGACGAGCTCTTCGACACGCAACCTTTCATAGACCGAGCGGCTGATTTCTTCTATGGAAATCCCGACTACTGCGATTTGCCGAGGAAGCACAAGATTACGATTTCAAGCTGTCGCCACCAGTGCAATGCCCCTGAGATAAACTGTATCAGCCTTATCGGTGAACTTCGTGACGGGAAACCTGGCTTTGCTGTACGCATTGGCGGCGGTCTCTCGACCTGGCCCAAACTGTCAGTCGACCTTGGAGTATTCGTACCTGCAGACGACATGATACCGGTACTGTGTGCCATAATTGATGTTTGGAAGCAGGATCTGCAATACCGAGTGTCACGGGTAAAATCGAGACTCAAGTTCATGGTACACGAAACGGGCGTCAACGGCTACAGAGACCTGGTTGAATCGAAGCTGGGCAAAAAGCTCGCCCCGGGACGGGTGCCTGAACCCCCCGAACGGGAGTTCGACCATACGGGAGTCAACGAACAGGTTCAGAGGGGACTGGCATATGTGGTGTTCCCTGTATTCCTGGGTCACTGCACCGGAACTCAGATGATCCAGTTGGCAGACCTGGCAGACACATATGGTGGCGCCTTTCGCTTAACACGACGGCAGAATATCATCCTCTCCGAGATTCCGAGAGACCGGATCGAATCCGTCACAGAACGGGTATCGAAAATCGGATTTCCGATTGAGGCCAATGATCTCCGTCGCTCCAGCATTGCCTGCACAGGAGAACCGTTCTGCAACTACGCCGTCGGAGAAACCAAACAGAAGCTGAAGGAGATTATTGAACACCTGGAAACGGTTTTTGGAGACCAGACTGCAGGCCTTCGACTCAACCTGGATGGTTGCCCTCACGCGTGTGCCCACCACTGGATCGGCGACATTGGTATGCAGGCTACTACCTTACGAGAACGCAGCGACAGCGGGGAGAGATTGCGTGGGTATGATCTATTCCTGCGCGGTGGCCTAAGCGGCCAGGCAGGCATTGGTAATCCGGTGCTGCGGCGCGTGCCGGCTGATGTTGTGCATATCTACACGGAGCGGCTATTCCGCTCCTACCTGGATGAACGGATGAATCACGAGAGCATTCAACAGTATTTCCATCGTCGCAGTGATGAAGACCTTGGCAGCATTGCTGCGGGAGAGGAACGCATAGTATGAGTAATGACTATCTGGATGAATATGAAGCTGGACAACTTGCCATCGAATTTGACGCCGAATCCCCAGAAGCGGTGATAGAGTGGGCATCCGAAAGATGGGGAGAGCAGCTAGGATTCTGCACCAGTTTCCAGGCAGAAGGAATGGTGCTCTTGGACATGGCCTGGCAAATTAACCCGGATGTCCATGTTTTCACTGTCGATACGGGGCGCCTTCATGAAGAATCATACGAGTTCATAGACAGAGTCCGAGATCACTATGGCATCGACATTCAGGTTTACTTCCCAAATACGCTACAGGTAGAAACCATGGTGGGCGACCACGGGACCAATCTGTTCTACAAGTCAGTGCCCTCACGGTTGACCTGCTGCAATGTTCGCAAAGTGGAACCAATCCGGCGAGCACTGGAAGGGCTGAATGGGTGGGTAACTGGCCTCAGACGTGACCAGTGGGCAAGCCGGGCCAATATTCGTAAAATTGAGATTGATCATGATCACGGCGGACTGGCAAAAGTTAGCCCCCTGGCCGACTGGACGCTGGATGAGGTGTGGGAATACGTCGATGCCTATGATGTACCGAAGCATCCTCTGTATGGCAAGGGATACACAAGCATTGGATGCGCACCGTGCACGCGGATCGTCCAGCCGGGGGACGATCTTCGGGCAGGCCGATGGTGGTGGGAAACCAATGCACCCAAAGAATGTGGTATGCATTGCCCAATCGAGACCGGTGGTTTTGAGCACGAGCTAGAAGCTCTTGTTGATTCTAAGACTCACTAACAAAAAATCAATCGTGGAGCAGAGCCGGAACTTGCCAATACCTTAACCACTATATCACCGTGTCATCTTGAATTCTAGTATTCGATTCCTCTGAATTCGTTGCCACATCATAGGACATACGACCGGAGAACCCCAAACAATCGACGAGACACAGGATAGGCGTCGTGTTTGCTTCGATAAATATGCTAAGGACAATCAATTCTGATGCCTGAATTAGATACTTCCATCCACAAGACTATCATGGAAATAGATGAACCTGAGCGAAAGGTGCTTCTTCAAGAGTTGGAGGCGCTGATAGCATCGTTGGGAGATAGCAATTCAAAGGCAAGATATGTAGAACTCCGTGATGCTGCCACCGCGGGATCTGTTTCCGGTCACCTTGTTACTGACCTCGAGCACCTGCTCGTCATGTCGATTCAGAGTGGACATGTTCGTCGGAGAGAGAGCCCGCAGTCTGAGCAGATATTGCGACGACTTTTCAGCAGAACACCGCGCGGTAAAATCGTCAATCAGTCCGTCACCGACACGAACAAGGCGCTCGCGGCCCTGCGGGAACAGACCATCGACAGCTGTACAGTCACAACCACGGCGCCCGGCGCTTATCGCATGCATTTTGACACTGATCGCTGCCAGATCACCCTTGAATTCACCCAGGACCTGGTAACAATCAGTGGCGTGAATATTGGAATCTAACCATGTACTATCCAGCATTCCTTGACCTGCGCGGCCTGGATTGCGTCGTAATAGGTGGCAATGAACACGCAGTGGCAAAAGCGAATGGTCTACTCGACTCCGGAGCTGTAGTGACCGTTATTGCCGAGACTATCCATGAGGGCCTTCAGTGGCTCGTGCGCTCCAAGAAGGTCACATGGCTGAACCGCGAATACAAGGACAACGATCTGGAAGGCGCTTTTCTTGTCATAAGCGTCTTAATGTCATCGGCTACCAACACCCTAATTCGTGCCGAGGCCAAACGCCGCAAGATCCTTATCAATGCCATGGACGATGTGCCCAACTGCAATTTCATTGCACCTTCTATACTAAGACGCGGTCCACTCACAGTAGCCATTTCCACATCAGGTAAAGCACCGGCACTGGCTGTTCGAATTCGCGAATCTCTGGCAGAGAAAATAGGTGAGGAATACTCCCAATTTCTAGAAATCATCGGACCGCTTCGTGACGAACTGGTTTTGAGATTTCCGGATTTCGAAAGCCGTCGTGCGCGATGGTATGAACTTGTAGATTCTGACATATTGAGCCTTCTGAAGGCTGGCAGGGAATCAGAGGCTCATGAGAGAATTGCTGAAATCTTGAATGTGGAGACGGAGACTGTTGCTATGGAGCCAATGCCGTGAAGCCAATTGGTACCGTGTACCTTGTCGGCGCCGGACCGGGTGATCCTGAACTTATCACGGTCAAGGGTTTGAAGTGTCTGCGTGGGGCAGGTGTCGTCCTCTATGATCGCTTGATTCATCCAGATCTGCTTCACGAGGCACCTTCGTGGGCTGAACGCATCTACGTGGGCAAGGGCACGAGGCACCATTCTGTCCCCCAGGACGGCATCAATACTTTGCTCGTAAAGAAAGCACTGTCGGGACAGGACGTGGTACGCCTAAAGGGAGGAGACCCGTTCGTCTTCGGACGTGGTGGCGAGGAGTTCTTAGCTTGTCAAAATGCTGGTGTTCCTTGCACAGTCGTTCCGGGGATCTCAAGTGCCATTGCAGCACCTGCGGCCGCGGGCATTCCGCTCACATACCGGGGGGTGGCGGGATCATTCGCTGTGATTACTGGACATAGGCAACCTGGTGAGTTAGAAGTGGACTGGTCGGGACTCTCAGGTGTCGATACACTGGTTATTCTAATGGGTGTTGAACGATTACCGATTATTGTCGAGCATCTTCTGGACCACGGATATCAGGAACGCACGCCGGTCGCGATAATCGAACGTGGTACGTTTCCTGACCAACAGGTGATCACAAGCTGTTTGGCGGAGATCGTCTCAAAGGCAGATGTCCTCGACGTCCGACCTCCAGCCACTATCGTGGTCGGTGACGTGGTGAACTTTTTGAATGGGGCG
>JABIQT010000511.1 GCA_018667995.1 Candidatus Latescibacterota bacterium | reverse complement strand
GTGCGGGCGCTTTTACTTCAACACGTCGGATGACCCGGCTCAAATAGTCCTCGCCAGAGACCTGTTTCCGGGCACGCTCCGTCCTCCGTCGCTGCCCCATACTCATTTTCGAAGATTCTGCGAACTACTCCGATGTGTCGTTCGTCAGTGTCATAGCATCCCTGAAGATACTCAGATGCTCCAGTTTCAACTTCAGATCCCAATATTGACGGCCAAATGCGTCGGGGTCTCCGTCATTGGGATCCGGCGTAGGGCTACGTAGTCTTGTCCGGATGCTTGGGGCCTCCCCGGTCGGAGCCTGCTCCTATTTACCCGTTGGAATACTGTTTTCTGTGTAGCGCGCCGTATTTGCAGGCTTCGTCGAGGAAGGCATCGATGTTCTCAAAGGGCGTTCCGGACACGATCCCATTGCCTGCTGCGATACACATACCACCTTCGGGGCGATCAAAGGTATCGATGAGGGAGCGTACCTCATCTCGTACCTGATCGGGGGTACCTTCCGGCAGAATATGCTGCACATCAAACCCCGCCCAGAATCCAATCTGCTCGCCGAAATCCTCAGCCACCTGCCTTTCGTCCATGGTGTGCTTCTGAACCGGATGAAACATCTGAACTCCTGTTTCTATCAGTGACGGCAGGAGAGGCGTATTGTTGCCGCAACTGTGAAGCCACCAGTGAATACCGTGGGTCCGCAGTTCCTTGCCGATTTCGTGATAGTAAGGCTTCAGGAGATCATCGAACATCTCGGGCCGCATCATCGGTTGCGTCTGGTGCCCCAGGTCGTCACTGGTCCAAAAGCCATCCGGACTCATTGCTTCTGCTGCTTTTCGGATACTCTTGCGGTAGAGCTCGCTGAGCGCGGAATGGAGCCGGTGGATTTTGTCCGGAGCTTCATAATAGTCCACCATTAAGTTCTCCATGCCGCGCAGCGACCAGGGCGTCTCGAAAAACAGTCCCCACCAGCCAACGATCAGATAGATATCCTGATCATGAAGGCCGCTGGCCTGTTCTGCCAGTTCGTCCCATCTGGAGTCTTGCGCGGGATCCGGTAGCTTCTCTATGAATTCATCCAGTTTTTCCCAATCATCGATTACGGCTCTATTGTCCAGGGCCCCACCTTCTTTGAGCTTCCACGACAGTTCCATAGCTTCCACATCGTATTTCGGTATACCTATGAATTCGGCGTCACTGGGATAACGAGCCAATTCTTCTAGTCTGTCACCGTATTGTTCTCGCAGACCCTCTCCCCACCAGTGGGACATGATCAGGGGAATCCGGGAGGGGCACCTTCGCTCCACCGCCTTCACAACATCTTCCCGAGACATTCTTCTGTACGCGGATGGATGGTGGTCATTCGTCATTTCTTTCCCTTCGTTGTGGATGTCAGCGTCTGTTGCATAGAAAACGGGTTAAAGGCTATAGTGCCGGTCAATTTCTTCATGCGCCAGTTCAACGGCACGACGGGGTTTCTCGAGGTCGCCATGGACGGTGTACACATCCCGGATAATGAATTCCACGCACACGCCGTCCGTAGCCTCCAGCGTTTCACGGATATGAGAGGACCATTTTTCCTCATCAAGATGTACGTCAACGCCCAACAGGTTGGGATTGGGTTTGCGCGAGAAAACGGTGTCGGTTCCTCGCAGCGCTTCTCCCATATACTGTTGATCGCACCAGCGGGAGATCGACACCTTCTTCAGGTGTGGCAGTCGGCGGATATCATCCCAGAATGGGTCTGCAGGTTCACAGCATCCGTAGTAGAGAAGTCCCATGGGCTCGCACACATCGCGGTAATACGGAAAGCAGAATTCGTGGAACATCTCGGGAGATACCCCTACCGTTTCCTGACTGTTCGCATTGCCCCACATGTCGCAGATTCGGGGAGATGCATCGTTGAAGTCGGGTGCAGGCAGTGCGTCGGTGAAGTTGTAGCTTGAACCGAAGCTTGCCTGGTTTCGGTTATTTACCCGCAGGAGCCCCTCTGCTTCGGCCCATTGCATGACGCGGAGGGCGTTGTCGCGAAGAAAGGCCATGAGACGGTGCACCGCATCGGGACTGTCATACATGGCCATGAAGAAGGCCTCCATGCCCATGAGTTCAATCACCCGATGTGTCAACATCGAACATCCAAACAGATCAGTGCGTATTTCCACAGGAAGCAGGTCACCCAGGACCTGATCAAGAAAGGTCTGCCAGGCCATGGTTCTTTCTCGGTCCACCCGACAGATTGCCGGTTTCAGCAGATCAAGATCTCTCTCCAGATCCTTGATGGGGTGCAGATATTGAAATCCCGTCTCGACTCCGTCGCCGTCCTCTATCATCCTGCGGTCGAGGTCCACACCCATTTCATCTATATCCACGAACCAATCTATGTCAAATGTATCGGGCATCACTTTGTCATCATCGATCAGTTCATGATTTCTGATATTCCGAAGCAGCTGTCGCTCAATGCCCATGCCCGTTTCGGACGCACACCTCAGTACACCGGCCGGCATGAAGTCGCGATCAAATGTCCAGGTCTCGATGACGACAGGGGGCGGTGTGTCCGGGTTCCCTTCATTCAGGTTCCGCCACTGTTGTTTACGATGCTCCATTACGGGCAGAGCAGCATATTCAGCCTGTTTTTCGGCAAGCTGCCTGAGGTATGTCCTCTCCCAGAGAGGGATCTGCCATTCCATGATCTGCCTTTCAGAGGCTGTCAATAGGTACCCAGTTGCTTGGCGAGAGCAATGATCTGACGAAAATCCTCCAGCCCCACGCTGGATGGCACAGAATGATCAGATGAGAAGATGTATCCGCCCTCTTCTTTCATGGCCGGAACGACGCTTTCCATCTCTGCCTTAATCTTGTCCGGTTGATCCCATAACACCGCGTTGATTCCGCCGTGTAGTACGAGATCCTTTCCAAAGGTCTCTTTCAGATGAACCGGCTCCATACCTGCTTTAACTTCAAGGGGATTGAGCGCGTCGAGGCCGATCTCCACTAGGTCTGGCACGAATGGGTTCACATCACCGCAGGAGTGCAGACGGGTTTTTACGCCCTTCTTGTGGGCCCATTCGATGGCGCGCTGGTGATACGGTTTCAGAAGCTCCCGGTACATGTCGAGTGAGAAAAACTGACTGTGCTTATATCCCATGTCGTCTGGCCAGTTAACACTGTCGAACGTGTACCCCTCATCCCAGACCATATCGAGCAATGCCAGGTCGAGCTCAAGGAGATGACCGAACATGTCCATACACCATTCAGGTTCTTCGATGAGCGCGCAGAGCAAACGTTCCGTACCCACGAACCAGGAGTGGGTTACGTCAAAACCGAACCACAGTCCGGCTTCGATCCAGTAGCCCTTCTCTCGCC
>JABIQT010000633.1 GCA_018667995.1 Candidatus Latescibacterota bacterium | reverse complement strand
AGCACGCTGTAGTTGGTGAGTAACCGACGCTCAGGTAAAATAACGGTGCAAGGTGGTACGAAACGCGATCACGCTGTAGTTGGTGAGTAACCGACGCTCAGGTAAAATGTATGTGGTCGCAACCCCATGATGCACTAGGGGTTGCGACCATTTCATAACAGCAATAGTTGTTCAGGGATCGGCTCAGGTCCTAACTGATCATGTCCTTGATAGACCAACATCTTCTCCATTTGTCGCTCTGTAACGGTTAGAAACCTCACCTCACCTTTAGATGGAAGCGACTGGCAAAGTCGATGTGTACAGGCGCGGCTACTAGCCGCATTACGGAAGTGCTTCCCGTAAACTGAGAGTTGCAGCCGGTGAAATCCTTCCCGCAACAATCGGTGCCTCCAACGGGTGTGGGTACGACGTTGCTCTTTAGTCCGTACCGGCATGTCGTAAAACGTTAGGAGCCACATTGCCCTGTATCCTGAGCGCTCTCTTATTCGCACCACTGTGGCAAATCGATTGTTCCGGTTCGATCACGGAAGACATGTACGAGGGAGTCAGTCACTTCCCGCAACGCGACAGGGACTGATACTGAGCGCCCGTTCTTGGGCACAAGCACCATACTTAGACCTGCTAGGTGTTTTTTCGTATCGCGAGACAAAACGTGCCTCAAGTTTTCTGGAGTGTCTCCTTCGATTTCGGCTACCAACTCATCTACAATGGGACGAAACGGTTCCATTAAATCCGAAGCTAGTGGGTGCGGATCATATTTGTTGTGGTGATGTAGCCCAAGGCCAGGATGTAGCCCTCGCGTCGTAATCGCGGATACGGTGAGACTGCGGAGTATCGCATAGCCGTAGTTAAGACGATGGTTCAGCCAGTGCGATGAATCCGAGCGCCTGAACGATCTGTCATTGAAGAGATGGCCCCAGTAGAATCGACTCGCTCTGGCCTCGATGTTAGTCGGATCACCGCTCCGAACTTTTTTCACGAGGGAATTGAGGGAGTGTCCGTCGCGATTGAATTTATTGAGGACCCGGTGCTGGTTTTGGATCTTACTCTTCACGATTGCTTGCCAATTTCGATTCCTCATGCCAGCAGGAGCTTCGGACTGCCAACGCAATCTTTCCGAACTAGCATGGTGAGCACTCAAGGGAACTAAGATCCCCGTTGGCACATGCTTGTCATCGAAAAATACCGGAGCGATCCCGTGCGCTCCGAATGCCGCGAGAGCACTGCTGGTTATTTTTGGCCTTGGTGCGTGGACTACCACGCTCCCAATCTCTTTGAACGGTATTGAGACGCTGTTCTCTTAGGGCATATCGATTTGGAGGCATCCGTTCCGAACACGCACGAACGAATCGCTCTGGATGTCGATAAACCGATCAGTCATTAGCACGCCTCACCCTACCGATTGGATCGACGATCACCTTTGTCAGTCCTTGTGCGACAAACCCACTCGGGGATCGAAACCGTATCCTGTCTCCCGCAGCTATCCGATCTACTGCCGTGCGTCCATCTCTCGCTAATCTGCAAGTGATCTCACCGGCCGAGATTCCGGTGATCACCATGGCCTCCTCCGGTGACCCGGACTTGGGCATGAGTACGTCGCCCTGTGTCAGCGAATACAAGAACCGCTCATCTGGCCTTGGGTTACGCTGCATCCATGGCTCACCCGCACTAACCCGTTGATGAGCTTCCAGTAAGCTGATCACCTCGTAGCGACCTTTCCCAGTCTCGTCGTTGATGTAGACGCAGAGGTGGTGATTCGCACCTGTCCTGACGTGCCGCTTACGATGGTTTCTGCCCACCTCCGTCAGTGAGTCCGTGCTCTCGATCCGCACATTCTTGATCGGGATTTCCAGTCCCTTAGTGTTGGGCATCAGTGGTTGCGGATTATTGGCCGCGAACCGTTTCTTGGGGTCCTCGTCCCCGAGCGATTCCTGAATCACTCGCCTCACCACCGGGTCCACTATCTGCTTGACCTGACGTTTAGTCAGAGAAGCCAGGCGCACTCTCTTGCGTGCCCCCATACCCTGGGTGGCTGGAGCGTAGTTCGTTTCCTGGTGTAGCGCCCCTCTGACTCGACGTGATAGCGCCTTTGAAGGAAGCAGTTCATCGATGACATCTTGGAGTGTTTCTCTGAAATTTGGCCCCGGTTCGCCAATAGGTAGGTGGCTAAGTCTCCGATATCCTCCATCGCGTGCTGCTCGTTGAAGCCTGCCGACCAGCCCCTGATCCGTTACAGAGACAACCGCTGCATCGATGGCGTGATGTCTGTGGTCTTCTCGATTCTTCTGATCTTTCCACCCGATGAGCGCGTTTAGGTCCCAGCAAGATCGTAACACTGCGGTTAACCCACCCGTGGTTACCTGCACGCGAGTGGTCCCCGATGCGTCGATTGGACCTCCATAAAGCTCACCGAGATACTTGCAAGCCAGTACGCTGGCATAGCGGGTATCGTTCAGGTGCCGCTTTGCGAACCCCTCTTCGACCTCTTCCTGTTTGAATCGTTTCAGCTTTGCTTCGCTGGCACGCCGGTCACCAGTGAACTGAGCAACGTTCGTGAGGATGCGCTCGTACTGGTCCGGGTTGCCGGAGTAGCACTCGAACGGGGTCTGATTCCTTTTTATCTCACGGTTCTCTTTGGACTCGCAGAGTGTCTTGTTGAAATAGGAGTCATCGAGGGATCGACTCAACGGAATGATATGCTCAACATCGAACTGCGGATTCGGACCGAACAGATGACTGAAGCTGATCTGTCGTCCCGTGTAGGGGCATCGCTCCCTGCATTCCTGCCATAACAGGTACTTCTCGATGTCTCTGCGTTTCGGCTCCGTCTCGAAGCCGAGTTCAATCAACAGATCTTTGGCGTTCTCTCTGATCTTCGCCCGAGCGCGGTTCTCGCTAGAGATTGTATCGCGTTGCTTGCGGTTCCTCTTTAGATCGCGAGCCAACTCGACGCGGATCTTATCCGGCTTGTCGTGTTCCTTGATGACAGCGTTCACGACCTTCCGAAGTTGTGTCAGTGCCCTGTATACCGTCGGGTTGGTGAGGTTGGGAATTACGTCGTTCACGCCCGGCAGCTGATCACCGATTCCACCACCTGAATCGGCACCATAAATCTCTTGCCTGGCTGTCATGTACGCGTCGCCTTGCCGCATCAGGACCAGGAGCTTTTCTAGGGCTTTGCGACTGTGCTGTGCGTAGCCAGGTTCGAGTCGGATCTCGGTCAAGCGTCCAGCTGCATCCTCAGAAATCCCAAGACGGCTTTGGACGAGCCGTACCAGAGCCTCGTCATGTGCTTCTCCGAGAATCATGACAACGAGTTGCGTCTTTTTGTCTTCAACGAGTTGGTCCCACTCCTCATTGAGCGCTTGGCGTATACCTGTCAGTGTGCCCGCATACGGGATGTCCTTATCGCCGCCCGACTCGAAGTTCGTGGTCCACTGCTTCGGCTTATCGAGTCCGACAGCGGCCCGCAGTTTCGCGAAACTAAGTTTGCCGGATTTATTCAATTGCCCAGCTGGTGCTTCGAGCAGATCTAGGGCCGCTGTTCTTTCCTCTTTAGTCAGCTCACGCACTTCCCCGGTGCCCTTATTGATGAGCCTCAAGTCGTTGAGCTTCTGTAGATACCGGAACTCCTGAGCGATCGGATGTGCTCGCGCACATCTCCGTGGGCCTATGCGTCCGTCGCCCTCTAGCTCACATCTGCCCACCAACCCTTTGGCAGAGCGTAGGGGCCTCTGGAAGAAGGCCACGCGCCGGATGTGTTTCTTGGCATATTCTTTGAGATCCAGCCCAAGCTCGCTTTGCGCAGCGATGATCTTGTCGAACTCGTCTTTAATCATGCCACGCCCTAGCCAACGAGAACGTATCCGTTCCTCGGCTGGGTCCAACGAAGCCAGTAGATGGCCGACTGTCGGGTGGCCGCTGCCCAGCTTCTCTGCTGTCTCCTTGATCTGCGATTCGACTGGCCCGAGATCTTCGTCTTCCTCGGCCGACCGGAAGCGCTTGCTGTTGCTGAGATAGCCACGGCGTTGGCCGAGATGCAGGAGTGCCCTCCCGACGAGGTGGCGCGGAATAGGATGCTCAAGCGCGGCTGCACGCAGTTGATGGTAGAGCTTCTTTTGGTCGGGCGTAATCCCAAGACCCCTGAGACACCGCGCGATGCTCGCGTCGAGTTTGCGCATGATAGCACCGCGTCCCGGGCCATCGGTGTCTCCAGGTGGAAGCAGATCATATTTCTGGAGCACACCGAACAGTTTCCGCTTACGGCGTCGCCGTCTCCACAGTTGGCGTCTGGTTTGCCGCGCTTCGCGCCTTTGTGTGTTACGGGGCGTGTCCTTACCGTCGGCGATCTGTTTGTCCGAGCCTTCGACCCCCGCATCGAACAGCCGCACACCAGCAGCTATCACATGGGGGTCGT
>JABIQT010000242.1 GCA_018667995.1 Candidatus Latescibacterota bacterium | reverse complement strand
GGCCTATGCGTCGGTATTCCTGCAACGCTTCATTAGTCAGGTCGCTCCCAATGACATTTTCGGACCCGAAGACTTCCACTGCGCATTGAAATGCGCGAACGCGTCGGTCAGGCGGCACGAATGCTTGATGATAGGGATCCGCACTGAGTAGCACGCCACGCAGACCAACGTCTCTCAGAGCCCGAAACCGGGCATAGACGTCTGCATCTTCTCTGCACCAGATGGCATTGGTCTCAATGAAGTGCGGTGCACAGCCCATTTCGTTTGCGGTGCGGCATATCGCCAGCATTTCATCGTAATACATCATCGCCTCACCACCGGCAATGTGGATGACACGATCAGTTTGCCTGAGTTGACGTAGGAATTCTAAGCCGTCCTCATAGCTCACGCAGACCTTGGGTCTTCGCGGGCTGCAATTGAACAGGCAGTGCTTACAGGCAATGGTACATCGGTAAGTAAACAATAGGCTTGCGACGTACTTGACGTCTATGGCCAAGGCGATGCCGACGTTGTCTATCACCGTGTCGACAGGTTGATCTCGTAGACCATCAAGATCTGGTGTCTCGATCACTGAAGACATCTAAACTCCTTCCGTACTATCCGCTACGATCTGAAATTGGACACATATCTATAGGTCGCTATTTCGGATCGTGAATTCTAAGCTGTGTCTGTGACTTCCCGCACGATCTTGACCCAGTTCCTGATTCGATGGGGGTCGTTCTGGACCGTTTCAACATCCTTGAGTGTGATATCAACGTGGCTCTTTGTACACGCCCCAAGATCTTGTTTGAGGATCTTTCGTATCCGCTCGGGATTGAAGTCGTAACTCACCATGTCGGCCGGACTGGGACGGTAGCTCAGAACGTACTCTCTACCGATCTGCTCAGCGCATTTTGCCACGTCCGCGAATGGTGATACCGTAATGCGTCGGAGATTGGGGATTTGGCGTAGCATATCGATTTTGTGGGTAAGATCTTCGCAGCATCCGTACGCGACCAGACCGAACTCTTTAAGTATCGGAAGCTGGTATTGAAGCAGGAACTCGTCATGCATCTCGGGCGACACTCCTGCAAACTCCTGCGCCGCCATGAAGGCCCAGAGTTCACACCGTGGTGTGTTGTCCACGTTGGGGGCAGGATCTTGTAGTTCTTCCGAATAGGCCATGGCTTGATTCTGGTGAGCGGACAGTCCCCAATCGCCAAGGCCTTCCGCTTCTTCATGGGCTTTGCGCACACCACTTGAAAGGAAGTTCATAAAACGGTGTAGCCATTCTGGATGGTCCGTCATATCCATCATGAAATGCTCGATCCCCCTGAGATACCCGAGATCGGTGGAGAGGTCGGCGGACCACATACGATAGGAGGGGCCACGATCTACGTTGACAGTGATGATGTCCCCGACGGCTTCGCTTATTCTCTGAACAATCTCTGCTGTTTCCTCTTCGTCGATTTCGTGGTGAGGAACGCGGAGTTGCTCAATATCGTCGAGCTCTTTTATGGGATAGTCTACCTTGAAGGAGCCCTGGCCTGGGTCGCTGAATAGTCGCGTGACTGGAACACCCCACCCGGTACACCTGTGAACCGCCGGGACTGTAACCCAGGGCTCAAAGATTGAATCGTCGCCCATGTCATACCAGAAGAGCTGCTGACGCAGAAAATTCTCAATCCGTCTGAAAGACGGGTCTTCACACACGCATTCAGATTGAGGCATCTCTTTCCAGGCAAAGGCGCGCACATAAATCAGTGGCTGGCTTCCCTTGAGGCTATTGTGTCTACGCCAGAGTTCGCGCCTACGGTCCTGTTCTGCGTCATTGCTTATCTCAGCATACTGCTCTGCCAGGCGGCGCAGCATAGATCGGTCCGATTCGCTCATAGGATTCCTCTCCGGTTCATCGCTCTGCCATGTTAAGTGGTTCGTTGCATCCGTCAATCAGGAAACCCAGTGCTCAATAGTAGTTATTCGGTTTGGAATGTGACCGTCCTCTTGGCCGAGTTGAACGGGTTCTTGTGCCTCGATATAGACCGCAATTGAACCACGGCCAGGCAAGTTCAGGTGCCATGCTCTGTCATGAATTGGTTAGGATCAACCTAACCTGGCCCCGACATCCGGTTGCCCATCCTGTTCCGATTCCCTCGATGATTTCATTGGGCCCAGGTGTCCTGACTGTAGCCGATTTCAGCGGATAGATTATACACCCCGGGTCCAAGTCTCCGCATCGGACAGTAGCCGTCTCGCCTCCGTCTCAGTGGCACATTGCGTGCTCAGCATCAGGCCACGCGCTGAGAGTGTCTTCAGTAAAGGTTCCACTTCGTCAGCCTTGATGCTCAGATGCAGAAGTTTGCCGGCCTTTTGAACGCGTTTGAGAAGTGGAATCCACTCTGTCATTGGTGGGGCTCCGGCACCGGGAACCCACTGGATTCCCCCGAGATCTGGAATCTTCAGTAGTGAGTCCAGGTGTCGAACGGCATCAGGCCCATCCAGATGGTACAGGGAACGGTCCAGCCACAGGACCTCCTCGGTAATATCAGGCAGGACAAATTCGTCGAACATGTCAGGTGAGATAAGCGCGGCAAAGTCACAGGAAGTCGGATACCATTTTCCGGGAGACCAGGCGGTCAGCCAAGTACTCGTACCGGTTTGCTTCCCCCGTGACCGTTGATACATGCCATCGTATATCTCGAACCACAGTGGTGTTATGACATTCCGCATGAGGTCTTTCACAGCATCAGGGCGCTCTATCAGATCCACGCACAGTTGCTCCCGCCCCCGCAGGGCTGCCAGGGCGTCCATGCCTCCGTGAAGGTCTGTCAGTCCCACGAAATATCGTTGTGGAGCTCGCGTCATTCCTTGATCGATCAGCTCCAGCGTCAACTTCCACCAGCGATTATTCCTGTCGAAACGTAGATCCGGCATGTCATCCCAATCCATGATAATAGGTTCGGCCCATGACGTATGTGCGTCAAAAACCAATTCGCTACCCAGGTAAGCACTGAATACATCAGGACCAAGGTTCGGGAAATAGACCGGGAATGCCTCGCCCCCATAGAAGGTCACGCGCATTCGTTCTTCCGCTGTCTCCACAATGCGCGCAACGTCCGTCCATTGATTGTGGGTCGAACGTTGATGATCGGCATCCTGACAGCCGTCGCGAGGAGAGGTAACCTGCAGCGCGACCCGGTCCATTACTTCACCGGCCCACCATGCCTCAAATCGCTCGCAAGCTTGTGGCCAATCGGGTTTGAATTCCATTTCCATGCACGGATCTTCGATGTCTTTCATAGCCACCCAGTCAGCTCTGCCAGCAGTCGTGCGTAGTTAACATAGTTGGGCCACGAAATGTCGGGGGGCACGCCGTGGTCGCATCCTGGAATGAATCCACCGTCCTTCAGCAGAGGAGGAACCACACGGTTGACCTCATTTCGCATGGTCTCTCCACCTTTGGCAATAGCCCGTTTGTCGATACCACCCGTATAGGCCATGCGAGTGCCGTAGGTATTCCGATATGCCACCAGGTCGTTCTCTGCCGCCACCTCCATGGGGCCACAGCAGTTGATGCCTGATTCGATCCATATGGGAATCAGTTCTCCGATGAAGCCGTCCGAATCCATCGAAATAACGGGACATCCATTCCGCTTGAGCTCGGGAATCCATCGGTGATAGGCGGGGGTCAGAAAACGGCGCGTCATCTCTGGGGAAATCATGCTGAAACCTTTGTAGGCCATGTCCTCAGACATGCCCATCTCATCAATCTGGACACGCTCCAGAATAGGGGCCATGGTAGCCGACACAAAGTCCGTCCAGAATGCGATCATCTCATGCACCCAATCCGGCTCATCAATCATGAGCATGCAGAGGTTCTCCATTCCGAGCCATTCTCTTAACTGCCAGAATGGGCCGTTCACATGTATGCTCACGACATTTTCAGAGGTCCGGAGATCCTGGCAGCGTTGGTCGAAGTCTTCCGGAAACCGACCAGGTGTCAGTGGATCAAACCGCGTCTTCATCTGTTCCCAGTCATCGCGGTTCTGTACGGGAAAACGGTGCCATTTTCGTGTCACAAAGTCTTTGGCAGAGCGGATATAGGTGTAGTCATAGGTATCGGAAATCTCGGTTACTGCCCCCATCCAGTCCTGCACGATGTAATGTCCATCTTTGTGTGCCAGGACCTTCTCTTCGAACTGGGGAAGCATTCGGAAAGAGACCCCTGTATCTAACCCGAGTGCCTTGGGTTCCGGTTCGATTCCGAGTAACTCAAGCAGGTGGTCGAAGTAGGCTACTTCCTCGGGTAGGCCCTGACTGTGCCATGCTGCCAATGTAGATTCACGTGGTCCTCCCGGCTTCAGCGGTACCTTGTCCGGCGTGCCAAAACAGATGGTCTCCAGGTAGCGTTTTCTGGGTGTCATGGCGCAATCATCTCCCTTGCTTCGGTGGTTATACGACCCGTTGCAGGAGTTCAATACCGTTACCGAAGGGATCGCTGCAGTGCTTCCGTACCCAGCCTTCAATCGGTATGTCGTCCCATATTCGTAATCCCAATTCTGCTACTCGGTCAAGCACGGAATCCAGGTTCGCCACTGCAAAGGCTATGTGCCTGGGAGACGGGGGATCAGCCTGATCAGTTAGAATCAGATGTATCTGGACACCATCGACTTCGTACCAGATTCCACTGGAGGGAAAGTCAGGACGTGCTATTCTGGGTAGTTCAAGAACCCCGCCGTAGAATGCATGAGCCTTCTCAAGATCGGTGACCATTATGGTGGCATGGTGGACTGCCTGGGTGCCTGTCATGAATGGTTCTCCTCGTTCTTAATGTGGATCCAGCCGATTCTAAGGGAATGTCTCTCACGGTAATAGGCCTCGAGAGTAACAGATGGTGTTTATCAGCGAAAGAAGCAGTGCTCAATTCCTGGTCTGAAATGGGAAAGCAGAGGTACGCCCTGAATTGATTCGATGATTCGTTACGGTATCATCGGGCAATCCATGTAGAACCGCCAGACCCTATTGGCGCTTTAATAAGAGACAAATTTGTCTTTTATTAATCCGAAAGCAATGTATTTTCTGTATCAGTCATGAATCGTGGCAGAACATCCACGCCTAGGTGACGGGATCCATGTAGCTCCGCATAAGCTCGGTTCACTTGCCTCATTGAGTCAAAAGTTCGCGCGGTCTCCGGGCTTTGACTCGCTGAAACACCCTGTAACAAGATGATAAGGTTTATTCCAACGAGAATTTGCAGATTCTCAGCGGATCGCATATAGCGTTTCAAACACAGGGCTCGATTGCGGTCTGTATCTTAGTGCTGGCATTGCTCGGAGTAGGAGACAGGCACACCCCCATTGAGATCCAGTCGTTCAAGTTCGTACATGATTCCGAGGCTAACTCCTCAGCACAGGAGCCACCCTATCACTCGG
>JABIQT010000691.1 GCA_018667995.1 Candidatus Latescibacterota bacterium | reverse complement strand
CGGCGCTCAACTACTGGCCACTGATTCGTAACGGTTCAGTCAAGCCACTGGATGAATACCTTGATCAGCCCAATTGGGAAGGCGACATCACCTGGCGGGAATCTTTTCTTCCAGGCAGTCTTGAGGCATACCAGTACGAGGGCAAGATCTACGCCATTCCTTTCATGTACTCGGTATACGCGGTCTGGTATAACAAGACGATGTTCGAAGAGGAAGGTTGGGAAATCCCGACGACTTGGGATGAATTCTTTGCCCTGTGTGACTTGATGCGTACGTCGGATATGTGGCCCTTAGCCTTTCAGGGCCGCTATCCCAACTATTCCCAGAGCGTGATCGAGCATGCCTACTATCACCTGGCGGGCCCCGATGGCTTCTCGGCTATGAAACTGCTAGAGCCTGGAAGCTTCGACAATCCGGAGTTACGTGAATCATTCGAGATCATGCAGCGCATATCGTTGAACTACTTCCAGCCAGGCGCCATGGGCATGAGCCACACGGAGTCACAACTCGAGTTTTTTCTGGGTCACACGGCCATGATCTTCTGCGGATCCTGGTTAAAGAGCGAGATGCTGGGCAAGATCCCAGATGGGTTTCGCCTCGGTACATTCAACTTGCCTGTGTCGCCCACCGGAAAAGCGCCGTCATCGGCCATTCGGGCGGGATCCGGATATTACTTCGTGATGGCGGATAGTCAAAATCCGGAGGCCGGCATCGAATTTCTTCGATTCATGACGTCGCGTCGTATGTCGGGTCTGTTCACCAGGCAACGGGATATTCCCGTGGCGATAAAGGGTGTTGCCGATCAGAATCTCTCCGAAGACTTGCAGGAGCTGGCCATGATGGTCCGATCTGCGGAAACCAGCTACGGCGCCACGCCCGGAGAGGAGCAATTCCCGGATATGGGGCAGTACTGGAACGATGCCCGGTATGGTGTGCTCACGGGCGAGTCCACTCCCGCCCAGGCCGCAGCTGCTCTGGAGGCCGCGGCGATCACAGTCAGGAATCTGGCCGCCGATCCAGACGGTGTCACCTATCGGCATTTCTGGAAACCGCTCTTTCTCTTGGGACTTATCGGTTCCGCCTTCGTCTATTGGTCCAGCACATCGGTGAAGCGGCTGCGACAGGGCGGGGATGATACTTCGACAGAGGCTAGCGGGAGCCGCATGTATCTGAGTTGGACGAATCGCATCGTACTTCTTGGGCCGGCATTGGCTCTCTACACCGTATTTGTAATTGTCCCGAGTCTCAAGTCGTTTTCCTGGAGCGCCCACTCCTGGGACGGGTTGACAGAGATGCGCTACATAGGTCTGCTGAATTTCGTGCGTCTACTCTTCGAAAGTGACGGCTTCTGGGTGGCGCTGGGCAATAACCTGTTCATCATGTTCGTGATTCCCGCATTCGTGCTGCCGCTTTCACTTTTTCTCGCGGTATGTATCAGCCGGGAAGTCTATGGTTCAGGATTCTTCAGGATCATGTTCTTCTTCCCCAACATCCTTGGGGCTGTGGCGGCGACGCTGCTCTGGATGCATCTGTACAACCCGCAGGGAGGACCGGTAAACGCGGCGTTGGTCTCCATCGGGGAGGTGTTGACGGTCATGGGCCTCGCCACGGCCGGGGGATGGTTTGAGTCGTGGCAGGGCTTTGCCTGGCTGTCGCAATCTAATCTGTATCAGGCACTGATACCCATGTCCATCTGGGGGGCTTGTGGATTCAACATGATTCTTTTTCTGGCTGCCATGGAGAGCATCCCACAGACCATGTATGAGGCGGCTGAGATCGATGGCGCGTCGGCGTGGCGTCAGTTCGTCAGCATTACGTTGCCTCTTATGTGGGAGATTCTGTCTATATCCATTGTATTCATGGTAATTGGTGGTATGAAGGCATTTGAGGGTATCTGGCTCTTGACCAATCAGGCGCCTACCACCCAGGTACACGTGATCGGAACTCGGATGGTACAGTCCATGTTTACTGAATTCAAAGTGGGTGAAGCGACGGCCGTAGCCGTGCTGCTATTCATCATGGTTTTTCTCGGCACGGCCGCCACCCTTCGCGTAATGCGAAGGGAACGGGTGGAGTTCTGAATCCCCCAAACACGGAATCTGTGAATCCAGGAGAAATCGAACCCGTTTGATTCATTGCTGCCTGTTAACATGAAGCCCGATGCCGGAGACAAGAATTGCCCACGCAGTCATCTTGACCCGCCTCCCATACGACGTATATTGGCCGGCGGTTTAGAAAGCTGTCAATGGCGAGAACGATGTAGATGGTCTCAGGAAACCCAATCAGGAAGGATCAGGAAGCTTCGATGAAGAAAAAGCTCAAGGTATTGACCATATTTGGCACGCGCCCGGAGGCCATAAAGATGGCTCCGGTTATTGACGCGTTACGTAAGCGTTCCGATGCCATCGATGTGCGCATCTGTGTGACCGCTCAGCACCGGGAATTGCTGGATCAGGTCCTCGAGATATTTGCGATTGAGCCCGATTATGATCTGCAGATCATGCAGGATAATCAGACGCTTTCCTACGTGACGGCAAATATCCTGACGAAACTGGATAGCATCATCCAGAATGAGAATCCTGATTGGATACTCACGCAGGGAGACACCACTTCTGCCATGACTGGAGCCCTAGCAGGATTCTACCATCGGGTGCGTGTCGGACATATCGAGGCAGGGCTGCGGACCGGGACCCCGCACAGTCCCTTCCCTGAGGAGATTAATCGGCGTATAGCAGATCAGGTCAGCGATCTGCATTTTGCGCCTACCGAGCGTACCCGGGATAATTTGTTGCGGGAGGGATTCTCTTCTGACTCGATTTATGTAACCGGGAATACCGTCATAGATGCTCTGCTTGCCACGGTCAGTCGGGATGAACCTGCGATGCTGGAATCCATCAGCCATCTGCTTCCTGTAGGCAAGAGGTTGATCGTCGTTACCGCCCACCGACGTGAGAACTTCGGTGAGCCCTTTTCGGATATCTGTCACGCATTGCGTGACCTGGCGAGGGAATTCGTCTCCTCGATTCAGATCGTGTACCCCGTGCACCCGAATCCACACGTGAGAGAGCGGGCCCACGAGATGTTGGGAGCCGTTGAGAATATCATCCTGACGGAGCCTCTCGAATACCTTCCCTTTGCACATCTTCTCAATCGGGCAGATCTCATAATCACAGATTCCGGTGGGATACAGGAAGAGGCCCCCAGCGTGGGAGTTCCAGTGCTGGTTCTGCGAGAATCCACGGAACGGCCGGAGGGCGTTGAGGCGGGAACACTCAAAGTGATAGGTACAGACAGGCATCGGATTGTGGCCGAGACGAAGCGGCTATTGAACGATAAGAAGGAATATGACCGGATGGCCGGAGCGAAAAACCCCTATGGGGACGGTCATGCAGGCCAGCGCATTGTAGACATTCTGATCAAAACCCATAACGGGCAGTAGCCGACTGTAGCGCAACGACCTCCAAAAGATCATACAGATATGATCCAGAAAACCTCTTCAGTGTCCTTCGTGAAGGCATCCATTTATCTGGTGCTCCTATCCTATCTTGGTGTAGTGACGTATCCCATGTTCTGGCTGCTCTACACCTCTCTGAAAACAGATCGTGAGATATTTCTCGCGCCTTTTTCTCTTCCAGACTGGGCGAACCTGCAGTGGGAGAACTTCTCTCGCG
>JABIQT010000086.1 GCA_018667995.1 Candidatus Latescibacterota bacterium | reverse complement strand
GTCGGGCTTGACAGTGATCCGTCCTGATCGATGGCTCTTATCAGACCGGCAACTGCTGAGGCGTTCGAAGAACCGCTGCTGTCGCCATATGCTTTGACCACGTAGGTCGTATTGGTCAAGGTGGTGATTCTGTAGGAGTCGCCATCAAAATAACGTCCGGCGAGATCTACTGCGAGCAGGTTGAGTTCCGGTACTCCTGTGACCTTCAGCGTTCCGCTGGCGGTGTATGTTCCTGTCAGCGTCGAGAAGTCACCGGCTACTGCTTGTGACTGTACCGTGCGGAATGAGCTTCTGATGGTACCGAGTGCGGCATCAGCTTCTGACCCGTATGCACTTTCTGTAGCATCGCGATACAGGGGAATGGCAACTGCCGCCAGGATACCGACGATGATGACGACGATCAAGAGCTCTACCAAGGTGAAACCGGACTGCTGGTTGCGGATGCGTTGCATTGTGAAACCTCCATGAAAGTAGTGCTGCTGAAAAATGACGTCAATGAAATTGTGTGGACATCGACATCGCTGTTAGTGTTCGTTTCGCTCTGCCCTCCTCTGTTGCAGGTCCTGTGCCAAACTGGGTTTTTATTTGATATATTGTACTAACATGCTGAAAAATAAAGGTTTATTCTCAACGTGTGAATGCGCTCAAGTTCGTCCTGCATTCCAGTATCCGATCCCGATCTACTTATACCACTTATAGAATATGCACTGATTTCGGTGATGTCCTAAGCACGAAAACCCATAAGTGATTAAAATAGAGTGCTTTATGAATCTTTGGCTGCAATTGCTGACACTGGCAGTGACATGTTGTCACGTGTTGACCGCGTGTCAATACTGGCATGACAGGACTATGTCATGCCAGTATTCGGTCTGTCTGTAGCCTGTTGACATCCCGTTGGGCACTGCCTATTATTCACGTCCAATCAGACCTTATATATAATGATAAGATAGAGGGTAGTAATATCGCATGAATAATCAAAATTCAGAATTGTTCAGCCTGCGTGACAGATATCAAGTTGAGAACGGAACCGTTTTTATTACCGGTGTACAAGCCATTGTTCGCTTTCTTATAGAGAAACAACGCAATGATGTTCGATCAGGTAGCCAAGTCAGACGAACCTTCATTTCTGGATACGAAGGTTCCCCCCTCGGGGGATTGGATCTGGAGATAATCCGTAACCTCGATCTTCTTAACATGCACAGTCATAGTGTACATCAACCTGCGGTGAATGAAAAGATCGCGGCCGCTGCAGTAACAGGTAGTCAATATAACGGTGATGTGGATGGGTTCTGGTATGGAAAGGCCCACGGGACCAAATGGGCCGCCGACGAATTGAGTTTGGCGAATCTGAGTGGCAGCGGGGAGACGAGTGGCGTCGTCCTCTTCTGTGGGGACGATCACGCTGCTAAGAGTTCCGGATATCCAGCTGGAAGCGAAAATGTGCTAAGGGATGTAAAGGCGGCTGTATTCTATCCGTCCAGTATTTTGGAGGTAATTGACTATGCCCACCATGCCCTGGCATTGAGCAGGCACTCTGGACTTGTCTGTGCTTTGAAGATGGTCACGCCAATATGCGACGGTGCGGCGACAGTATCCGTAACTACGAATCGATCCGGGTTTGTGTTACCTCGTGGCCCCCAAGACGAATCGCCGTTCAACAAAGTTTTTCAGCCGGTGGTCATCGCCACGGGTAGTCTGCCCTATGAAGAGGAATTGGCAGAAGTGCGCCTGGAGCTGGCACGCGAGTATGGGCGGCTGAATCAGATCAATCGAATCATGAATGCGGGATCGCGGTGTACTCTCGGTATTGTGGCTTCCGGTAAGAGTAGTACCGACGTGGACATGGCCCTCGAGGCGCTTGGTATCGCGGGCCAAATCAAGATACTGAAACTCGGATTGATCTTTCCTCTCGACCATAATATCGTGAAGGAATTCGCACAGAATCTGGATACTGTCGTAGTTGTCGAAGAGAAAGGGCCCTTCGTGGAGGAACCAGTGGCACAAGCGCTGTTGAACACTGGCGTTGATAGGTTGTTCGGAAAACGTGGACCAGAAGGGAGTCGGCTGATACCGGCTCACGGGGAACTCGATCCCGATCAGTTGACAACAATACTTGCCCCACTGCTGCGATCGCATTTCCCAAGTGGCACTCTATCCGGGCGTGTAGAGGAGATTGAACGCCTTTCTTCCAAACGTAATCTAAAGCTATTTCCAAGCAGGGCGGCTCACTACTGTCCTGGTTGCCCCCATAGCATTTCAGTGAAAGCGCCCAATGGCGAGCTGGCCGGCGGTGAGATCGGGTGTTCATCCATAGATGCCTATGTAAAGGCTGAAGGGCGGGGCGTGCGGTACATTCCCACCATGGGATTAGGAGGAGCCATAAATAACGGAATGTTTCCGTTCAATGAAAATGAGCACATGTTTCAGAACGTGGGAGATGGGACTGTTCTGCACAGTGGCCTCATGACGATCTTCAGTTCGATTTCACATGGCGCAAATGTAACCTACAAGATTCTCTGGAATCACGTGGTCGCCATGACCGGCGGACAAGACATTACGGGACGCCCGGGAATTGATGAGTTCGTTCTGATTCTGTTGGGTTTAGGCGTAGGGGAAGTAGCAGTCGTAAGTAAATACCCCGATCGGGTTCATCTTGATCGATCGAAGGCCGCACGGAACGACCATCAAAGGTTGGATGTTTGGGGACGTGACGACTTTGAAGAGGTTCAGACGAATTTGAAGGATAAGAAGGGCGTCAATGTCCTGCTCTATGATCAGGAATGTGCGACGGAGGCGAGACGTCGACGGAAGAGACAAGGCACTGATATTCCTGAATACATAATGATAAACGAGGAAGTCTGCGAAGGATGTGGCGACTGCGGAGAGAAGTCGATGTGTCTGGCTCTGCGTCCGAAAGAGACAATTTTTGGTACGAAAACCAGCGTTCTGCAGTCATCGTGCAGCCAGGATACCTCCTGTCTGAAAGGGGATTGTCCGTCCTTCATGACCATTACACCGGCGGGTGGTGGCACACGGTTGCGTCGGCCGGAGACTCCTTCCCTGCAAGCGGCGGAGATTGAGGAACCCGCCTCCAAGCGAGAGGTTAACGGTAACTACGCCATTCACATCATCGGTATCGGCGGTACAGGCGTAGTAACGACTGCGCATTTATTGGGATTCGCGGCGATGTTTGAGGGCAAGTTCGTCAATGAACTGAATAGGACCGGGCTGGCACAAAAGGGAGGGCCGGTTGAGTCTCCCGTCATCATCGGGGAAACTGAGGCGCCCCCGTCGAATACAATAAGTACGGGCACCTGCGATCTGTATCTAGCGGCGGACATTGTTGGCGCCACTAATCCGGTCAATCTTGTGGTCACGTCGGAGGATCGGACCGTGGCCGTGGTCAGCCGATCGAACATTCCAACCGCAGAAATGGTCTATAACCCACTTAAGCCATTGGCCGATGTCTTCCAGATGCAGAAGACCATCAATGACTTGTCGCGTGAAGACCACAACGTTTTTATTGATGCACAGTTCTATGCCGAAGCGCTCTTTGGCGATCACATAGTGACAAATATCTTCCTTCTTGGAGTGGCCTATCAAGCCGGACAAGTCCCACTTCAGGCGGTGAACATAGAGAAAGCCATACAATTGAACGGTCAGGCAGTTGAGATGAATTTACAGGCCTTTCGATGGGGCCGCCTGGCAATAAGCAATCCTGATCGCCTTGACGAGGCAGCACACTTGACGTCTCCTGTTGCCGGTACTGCATCTGACTTGCGCCAACAATTCCTGGAAAAATCAGATGAAGCCTCGGCCTCATTCTTTAATGATGCCATGATGCAGATCCCCATTGAAGAAGAGGAATTCCAGCAGTTATGGGCGGTCCGTGTCGGCGACCTGATTGCGTACCAGAACGTAGCGTATGCACGCCAATATGTGACTCTCGTAAAGCGAGTATATGGGGTGGATCTTGCCGTGGGCGGCGATTCTCATAGGTACCGACTGACCTATTGGGTCGCGTTCGTGCTATACAAGCTCATGGCATACAAGGATGAATATGAGGTCGCAAGACTGTTGACCGGCACGAAGGAAAATGAGATCAGGAAGGCATTCGACGGTCGGGTAAAACTATCGTACAACCTTCATCCACCATTTCTTAGGCATCGCGGCATGAATTCCAAGATCCAATTTGGGCCATGGTTCCGTCCAGTCCTTCGCATCTTGTCCAGACTGAAATTCCTGAGACACTCCAGATTTGACCCTTTCGGACGTTCGATAGCCAGACGTGAAGAACGTGAGACCATTTCGTGGTTTGAACAGTTAATAGCCAACACTATGCCCCTTGTCACGCCTGAAACCTATCCAGACATCGTGGACATGTTGAGAATACCGGAGAAGATCCGTGGTTACGAGGACATAAAGAGAAAATCCATAGCCGAGGTCAAAACTCGAGTTGAGCAGACTTTGGGCCGCATTCAGGAAACTGTCGCTATCAAGTCCGATGAATCAGTGCATAAGTAAGACTCGTGTGACGATCAATCCGATCTCTCCTCTTGTGAGTCGGGATGGATACTGAATTTATTTGCCAGGGACTTAAACACGATATGGTTGCGGATTAGGGTAACTAACTCCCGCTGGCCTTCTATCCGCTTATAGCCCCTCCGATTGTCTACCGAATATGTCACGACTATTTGGAGTAAGGGTCAAGCCCGAGATCTCATATAAGTGTATCTTTGCGGCCGAAACCGTCTGATACCCGGCTCAACCTGATTGCCAGCGCCGGCAAGATTCCTAGCCTCCGTCAACGTAATATCCTTTTG
>JABIQT010000087.1 GCA_018667995.1 Candidatus Latescibacterota bacterium | reverse complement strand
TCGGACAACGGATTCAAGGCGTATTGGTCCGACGGTGGCCAAGTGGTGCCACCGCATGACGGCAATATCATCGCTCAGGTACGGACGATCGAAACCATTCACCGGCTTGAATTTGGTGAGGCATCTGGAACAGGACTCATCCGAATCATCGACTCCAGTTTGGACGAGAGATATCGCGCCGTGCTGGGGAGGTTGACGCTGGCGGATCAGAGAGATGTCCGGCTGGTTTATACGCCACTGCACGGCGTGGGCATGACCTCCGTTGCCGCAGCACTTGAAGTGCTGGGTTATACGGATCTTCATATAGTTTCCGAGCAATCGGTGCCGGATGGCAGTTTCCCCACTGTGGCCGGTGGTGTGGCCAACCCTGAGGACCCCGGTAGTTTCGCGCTTGCCATTCGGGATGCCGCGCTGCTCGACGCAGACCTGGCGCTGGCCAGTGATCCCGATGCAGACCGCTTCGGCTGCGCGGTACCCCATCCCCTGAATGGGTGGCATGCGGAGCCCAAAGCTCTGGCACTCACGGGAAATCAGATTGGTGCCATTTTGTGCCATTATATACTGGACGCGAGAAAGACGCGTGGCTTACTGCCCAAGCGTGGACTGGTATGCGAAACAGTAGTGACGACTGATCTCGTAGGAGTTATTGCCCGCTCATTTGGTCTGGATGTGGAAGACAATCTGCTGATCGGATTTAAATATATTGGAGCCACAATTGACGCCATGCCGGAAGACATGAGGTTCGTCTATGGGACAGAGGAAAGCCATGGCTATCTAGCCGACTCGGACATCCGTGACAAGGAAGCTGCAACGGGTGTGCTGCTCGTCGAATGCGCCGCAGTGCTCAAATCACAGGGGAAGACCCTTCGTGACTATCTGGATGAAATCTATAGAAAGTACGGATACTTTCAGCAGGTGCAGACTTCCACGTATCGCAAAGGCGCCGAGGGCAGCCGTGAAATTGCCGCTATCATGGACGGTTTGCGAGGCAATCCACCCAGAAACATTGGCGGTCACGACGTGGTGGAGGTAGTCGATCGTCAGACGGGTATCGCCACGCGTTTGAAGACTGGAGAGACGCGGAACGTGGATGGTGATAGAGGCAATCTGCTCATATATACTTTCACGGAACCTGGGCATACCCGCGTTGCTGTGCGGCCGTCTGGAACCGAGCCCAAGATCAAATACTACATCTCAGCGTCAATATTGGATAACCCGGAGTTCCAACTTGCCGATTGGGAATCCACAAAGACTGCTATTGATGATTTGGCAGATGAGGTAGTGCATGGTATGCTGTTGGCTGCGGACGATGTCCTGTCAAGGTGAGGCGGGTTGCCTGTGGCTGAATCTGAAGCGAGGGCTGACATGAGCATATGGCAGACGCGGCATACCCTACAGAACCGCAGTCATCGCATTAACCCATCGCTGCCGATACTATCGATTCATAAACCCCTTACCGATATAGAGATCGGTGATCTTGAAGGTCGTACCGCCGAGCTTGTTTTTCTTCAAACCCCTCATCCACGGTTTGAACAAGGTATTCTGTACCGCATGATACACGAATGCAGCAGCAGACTCTGATACAAGAATTTGCTCGGCCTGACGATATATATCCATCCGCGTCGTCCCATTTGCTTCATTGTCTGCCGCATTGAGCAGGCGGGTAAATTCGTCATTCTCAAAGTCGTGGCGAGCGCGTCCCGGTTCGCCTGGACGCCAGATCATGTCCAGCATGTTCTTTGGATCCCTATAATCTGCGAAGAATGGCACCAGCCCGATCTGTATGTTTCCCTTAAACATCGTTTCCGTGAAGACCGGATAGTCTGCGCTTCGAAAAGTGATCCGCATTCCCAAATGCTCACTAAGCATAGCTTGAATGGCCTCAGCAGCAAGCTTAGTCTCTGGAGAGGCTTGTCGTAGCCACATCTCCACCGTCGGAAATCCGCGTCCCTTTGGATAGCCTGCCTCTGCCATCAGCTGAGCTGCTCCTGTCGGATCGTAGTTCTGGTAGGACGAATAGTCATCATGGGCCCCGAAAGTCCTGGGCATCATGGAATAGGCCGGTA
>JABIQT010000494.1 GCA_018667995.1 Candidatus Latescibacterota bacterium | reverse complement strand
TATGAAATCCTCGAAAAGGTGCCCATAGGTGATGACTACGGATGGGATCCCCATTGCTGCTGTAGCCCGGTAGATCGCTGAGAAGACCGGTTCGTCGATGGCGACTAATGTCTCCATCTTTGAAAGCGGCGGTTTCAGCACATGTTGCAGAAAGTGGACAATTCCAACATCGTTCCCGTGTAAAGAGAGATCGGCAAGGATGTCTCTGTTAGTAGTGTCACGGAAAAGTGTGTCCAGTGCCTGTGCGTACCGATGATAACGCGCCCCATCGGGGGCATTACCCGGCGCCCGTCTGACGGTCTGCCCCTGGTGTACGATGCGCGTACCAATATCTAGAATGACGAAAGAGGGAATAGCGCTGTAGCCGTCACGGGCTAGTGGAAGGTACCATTCCAACAGCCCATGCTGGATCCATTGCTGCCGGGTCTCTGAACTAAGGCAGCTGTAGGACATGCTCTCCCGGATCAGAGCCTCCAAAGATTCGGGCGACTTGATGAAAAGATCTGGCATGCGAGTTACCTGTAGGCGATCTCATGAAGTCGCTCGCGCTGGTTCATATTCTCCGGATCATCCCAGATATAATCGAGCAGATACATATCTTCATGGCTGGGTTCACGACCCTCCAGCAGTGCATTCGCCATCATGAGTTTGACGATTTTAATCATTTTTCGGTCATTGATCCGGCAGATCTGGTCATCGCGAATGGCCCGGATTTTTCTCAGGAACACGTCAAGAAAAGAGAGTCTTTTGATGGCATCGGTGTCAAATGTCTCCAGGAGCGCTTTGTTCACACATTGTATGTCACTGAGGCTGGCCTGAGGCTCCAGATAATGCATGTCTTTCGATTTCTTGATTTCGAGATTCCAGGCCCGCTCGATCAATTGGTTTTGCAGATCCCCCGCCACATTACGGCTCTCAACACGGAGCGTGAATCTATCGTACAGCGCATCCAGATCAGATGATGCTGGTATACGATTTGTGGCGCCAAACAGTGTGATTAACTTTATGGGCATGTAACGGCCGGATTCATAGTAGCGTCTCTCATTCATGATGGTAAGCAGGGCGTTGAGAATGGCGCTATTGGCTTTAAATACCTCATCGAGGAAGGCTATGAAGACATCCTGAAGCATACCGTGACCCTTGCGGCGGAAGTTGCCCTCGTCCTGTAAAGCTTTGATGTCGACTGGCCCGAATATCTCGTTCGGCTCCGTATATTGGGTCAACAAGTACTCGAAATAATCACGGGATGCAGTGTCGCCAGCGTCCGCCTGACTCCGCAATCCCAATCCCTGACACAGTGCCACAATAATATCGCTCTTTGCCGTTCCGGGTGGACCGACCAGCAGCATGGGTTCTCTGGCCACGAGGCAGACAATCAGTAGATCAATGACTTCATCCTTGCCCACGAATACATCATTTTTGAGATAGTCGCGAAGGGACTTGAGGCGTTCTGTGGCTTTGGATACTTCGGGTGAAATAGTCAACAGCTCTCCTCAAGTGGTCTGGTGCGAAACAGCGATTAACTATTCAGGAGCAGGGAAATGGCTGTTTGAGAAAATCTCTTCGTCAGAAGACCTACCCAGTACGGTTCCGGAAGTTTCTGTTGCCTGGTCGGCGGGGTACCCAAGATTGTGTGACACGCTAACGGGGTTTGCAGCGGTCAGCCTGTGGCGGCGGAGCCCGCCATATGACGTTGGGCCAGCACCATCGCGTACTCCAAATTCCGTCGCTCTGTTTGAGGTACAAAAGGTGATGCCGCAAGCCCCTTTTTCTCGACCCGGTCAATGTGACGCTGTACCCGCGAGAGTACATCGTACCACGCCACGGCTTCTGCAGAATCAGCCTCAAACAGTGCCTGTTGATGGGCCTCATCTGGCCAGCTCCTGCAGAGCACACGTACGAATGTCTGGAAACAATACCGGCCCGTCTGAATGGCAGGTATTGCCATCGTGTATGGTGTTCCTCGCTCTGAGGTGAGATAATCGATGATACGTTCGATGCGGTCAAAGGATCGTGTTTTGGCGTCCCTTTGTGAGTTCATCAGCAAGTCCACCCAGCCCTGTACAACGGGGCCGGTGAATTGAAATGGACAGCGGTGATCTAACAGGAGTTCAACGCCAGCGAGGTGCTTCTGACCAGCGTGTTCCCACGCGGTTTCATCGTTCAGGTTCTTTACCAAAGAGAGCGGGCTCAAGACCATCAAGCTATCGAGGTAGGAGCCCAGGCCTTTCAACGTTCCCAGTCTCCTCGCTATCGGTGTCAGACTATCGAAGAAGACCAAGTCGCCAGGCGTGTAATTGCCACGGAGTCGCGCGAGTGCCTTCAGGCCGGCTTCGATCTCCTTTGCGATTGTTTGCTTGACTCTAATAGGACCTTGCACAAGCAGGCGAAGATGCCTCGACAGATTACTGGGCAATGCCTCCAGGGATCGATGGAGGCACATCATATTGTTGAGTAGCACCAGTGCCTGAACGGATGCCGGACCTATCATTAGGACCCCATCCGATCCCCCCGGGGCCACGGGGGCCGTGCGAACAGCGATTCTATGAACGCGTTGCAGAATCCGTCTGGACAGCTCCGGCTGAATTGCCGCTATGGAGCAGAATCCAGCCCAGGCGCCCTCACTGCGCGTTGCCCGCTGTGTTCTGACTAAAGAAACGAGATCATCGCGATTGGTGGTGCCGCTCTTCTGTTCGAGCAGATCCACCCCAAGGGATGGTCCTGAAAATATGGGCACCAGCTCGCGGAGTCTTCCCACCTGAAACTCCGTATCCACCATTTCCAGGACAATACTCAGACCGTTGCCGTAATCCTCCAGGTAATCGTCTACGTCTTGCGGCTGGGTCCAGTCTGGCAGGTTTGTTTTGGTGAGTCGGAACCACAACGCGCGTCGTAGCGATTTAACGTTCATGAGGAAAGATGCTCAATCTTTGTGCTCGTAAACGTGCACATCGCGCTGTGGAAACGGGATCGAGATGCCGTCGGCGTCAAATCGTTTCTTAATCGCCTCGGTAATGTCAAAATAGACGCCCCAGTAATCCGCCGTCTTGACCCAGGGGCGAACTACGAAATTCACGCTACTGTCACCCATTTCCACGACCGCAACTGTCCATTCCGGATCCTTCAAGATACGCTCATCGCTGGCCAGGACCTCGTTCAGAGCCGCTTTGGCCTTGTCGATATCATCGCCGTACCCGATACCCGCCGTCAGATCGACCCGTCGTGTCTCATTGGCTGAATAATTCGTAATCGTTCCACCCGTGATGTTTGAATTGGGTATGATGACCTTCTTGTTGTCTGGGGTCTTCAGTGTTGTCGTAAAGATCTGAAGATCTTCGATTACACCTGCTGTTCCAGCTGCCTCCACATAGTCGCCCACCTTGAAAGGGCGAAACATGATAAGAAGTACACCCGAGGCAAAATTCGACAACGATCCTTGCAGTGCGAGGCCGATGGCCAGGCCTGCCGCGCCGAGAACAGCGATAAATGAAGTGGTCTGGACACCCAGGTTCGCAATGGCCGCAAGAACCACAAACGCAATTAGGAAATAATAGGTGAGGTTTCCGGCGAATTTGACAAGCGTCTCTTCAACCTTACTCCGAGTCAACATCCGCTTGACGATACTTGAGAGGATACCCGCCATGATCCGGCCGACAATCAGTATCACGATCGAAACAACGATCGTGATACCGAAGGTGCCTACCAACTCTTTAGCATTAGGGATAAGGTCTTCCATTTTGCCTCCAGCAGGTTAGAAATTGAGGTTCTTATAGATGATTATCTTATTACCATCTATAAGATAATGAGCGCTGCCCAATCGGGCGATAACATTTTCTACGGAAAATACCTGTTTCGAAAGGATCCAGCCAGGTCCTTGCTGGCCATACGAAATCGTTTCCACAGGCTGGTTACGGGAAAATCCAGTCGTCTCACCGCAACGTCGATCAGAAAGAGGAACGTGACCAGAGCAAGTATGTAATCTCTCAAACTGACCAAAACAGTCTGGTCCTGCTGAGCTCTCACGATGTCATCCGCCGACGGATCGAAGAGACCTCCCGTGGCTGATGCTATGTCTTGCAGGAGCCGGTGGTTGGGCGGACGGCCGTCAAGTTCAGTAGACGATGCGGCCTGCTTCGGTCCTCCCGGAAGATATACCGATCCAAACCACATGGTCCTATTCGCGCTGCCCTCCTCCAATAGGGCCAGATGCGCTTGCCCTGTGTCAGATACGGCAAATGCGCCCTCGAACACATTCCCTCCTGATCGTTCAAGTTTCACACTGGTGGCGCCTTGACCTGGCCTCTGAAGCGTCCCTGTGAGGCCCCTGGGTATCGCTTGATTCAGGCCATCGACTTCGACTCGGACGTGTAGACGGTTTCCGTCGTGACGAATGGTGAACAGATAATCATTCGGGGACCTACTCCTCTTTGTCCACCTTATGATCTGTTCCCAAAGACGTCCGAACTCACGCCACCGGATCCAGTCTTCAGACCAGGAACTATTGACACCTGAGAGCATGGCCGTGCTGCGGCCCAACCCATAGTACCAATGCGCCAGAATCGGATCCTCCGTATTCTTGAAATTTGTCATGAGTGGCTTGCTAGCAGAGACCTTCAACGTCGAGGATACATATCCTTTCAACGATGGAATTTGATTCTGCTTGATACCGCTGATGACGGGGCTGTCATGAAAGATCTCCGGCGTGAACTTTTCGTCGATGTCATCAGCGTCTTTCACCTGTTCATCCATGTCGCCGACGACGATGTTCGGCAATTCCGAGAAATCGGTAATGAGATGGAATTCTCCGGATCCGATAGTGCGCATTTCATCTAAGACTGAAATACTGGAGTCCAGCCCAATGGCTATAGTCGATATCGTAATCTCTCGATCGGCAATACGTTGCGTGATTTCCATAAGCTGGCGTTGCGTAGTAATTCCATCGGTCATCAGAATGATGTGTTTTCTAATATTGATGCGTTTGGACGAGAAAACGCGGTAGGCTTCGACAAGGGCGGTGCGTGCATCGGTGCCTCCTCCTGATCTGAGGGTCCGAACCTGGTCGATCACCCCCGTCTTGTCGGCGCCGAGCACCGTCAGATCGACTACCCAGTGGGCCTTATCATCGAATGCGATAATACCTACCGAATCCCCTTCTTCCAGTCCTTGAATCGCATTGATCGCTGATGCCTTGGCCATCTCCATTTTCTCACCTTCCATGCTGCCGGATCGATCGATGAGGAGCATCAGTACAAAATCCTTACGCTTCTTATTAATTGTATGGCGTCGCGCCAGTTTCACCGGCAGAAGGTCCTCAAAGCTGGTCTGGGCGAATGCCTCAAGGCTGGATTCAGACCCGCCGCCAATGGTGACCAGGCCACCACCGAAATCCTGTGTGTAACGCTGGAGGATTTGGACTTTCTGATCTGGTAGCGCATCCTGGTCCACGTCATTTAGTATGATGCAGTCGTACTGCAGCAGTTCCTCCAGTGAGGCGGGCAGATCAGATCTCTCCTGAATTTCGAAATTCCTGTTCTGTAAAACGGTCCCGAAGAAGCTTCGGTTCTTTGAATCCGGGCCGATCACCAGGACCTGCGGTTTGCCAGCCACATCGATGTAGGTAGGTACTGTGGTCGTCGATGAGCCGTCGGCATAAGTCATCTTGGCATCCAGCG
>JABIQT010000648.1 GCA_018667995.1 Candidatus Latescibacterota bacterium | reverse complement strand
GATGAGCCACGTCATTCTGTTTTCAATCGATGGTATGCGCCCCGATGGCATGGTAAAGGCACGTACCCCCGTGATTGACCGGCTTATGGCAGCAGGTTCCCATACGCTCTCTGCCCGCACCATAATGCCCTCCTCCACGCTGCCCTGCCATACTTCGCTGTTTCTGGGCTGTCGGCCAGAGCGACATGGAATCAACACCAACACGTGGACCCCGCCGGTGCGGCCCGTACCCGGTTTGATAGATGTGATCCACGAAGCCGGACAAACTACAGCATCTTTCTTCAACTGGGAACAGTTGCGGGATCTCTCTCCGCCAGGATCTCTAAATGCCTCATTCTTTATGAAGAACTGCGATTCAGCCGCCGGAGATCGTGAAATAGCAGATATAGCTGCTCACTGGCTGGAGAGACACGATACGACCTTTGCCTTTGTTTACTACGGGTATACGGATATTGCCGGCCACCAACACGGCTGGATGTCAGAGCCGTATATAGATGGTATTGAGAATGCCGACGCCTGCATCGGGACGGTGCTTGAGGTCGCTCCTGATGATGCCTTAATTATCGTGACCAGCGATCATGGCGGGCATGGGATGTCCCACGGAACCGATTGCGACGAGGACATGACAACCCCGTTTGTGATCTGTGGTCCTGGCGTGGAATCCGGATCTATACTACAACAACAGGTTAACATCACGGACATAGCTCCCACTGTTGTTCAATTTCTCGGTCTTCCAAAGCCAGCTGACTGGATCGGCTCCAGCATAGTTTAGGGTCTCGTAAATGCGGCAATACAATAACCTACACCCCCTATGGATGTCCTTCTACGCTGGGGAATTATACGAGGATGTAGGTAGAAACTGGAAGGGCTTCGGGCTCAAGTATCTCTTTCTCCTGCTTACTCTGACGTGGATGCCCACGACCATGTCACTTTCGAGCCGGTTTGACACATGGGTCGACGAACACCTTCCTGGCATTATCGAAGAGGCGCCTGAACTAACTATTGAGAACGGAAGACTCTCTACGAATCCCCGCCGTCCTTTCATCATCGATGAACCATCATCGGGCCGCCCTTACATCATCATCGATGTCTCGGGGCAATACACGTCTCTTGAGGAAACGGAAGCCAGCATACTTGTTCTGGAAGATTCATTCTTGTGGCGGCAGGATGATGGCCTGGTTCAAGAGGTCCCGATATTCAGGGATGTAGAAGATACCATAGTCTTCAACGAGGATACGCTTTATCAGCTCTTCGACTTCTTCAAGTCCTCGCTACCCGTCTTCCTGTACCCGACCGCTGTGCTTCTGGCGTTGGTGTACCGGCTGGTACAGATATGCATCTACGCGGGGATCGGGATCTTTTTCGCTCAATATGTAAATACGCATTTGCCCTACGAAACACTCCTGAGACTGACGGCCATCAGCATAACCCCGGCCGTCATTCTCGATACGCTTCATATTATACTTGATGCCAACATGCCCTACTGGTGGTTCATCTGTTTCATGGTGTCCATGGGATACTTGTATTTCGCGGTAAAAGTGAATGGCCTGGCCGAAACAGAGGCACAGGTTGCGGCGACTGACCAGGAGTTACAACAATGAAACGCATTCTTCTGATGATCAACGACGCGCAAGCGCCCTATAGCGACTTTGCAGTCATGTTCGAATCCATCGTGCAGGCGTCCGGCCAGTTCAGTGTGGACGTTTCCTCTGATCGAAGTCGACTGTGCGATCTATCGGGTTTCGATGCCGTTGCCCTCTACATATTGGGGGGCGAGCTGACATCAGAGCAGGAACGAGGCATCACCGATTTCGCCAGGAACGGAGGCGGCATCCTTGGCGTGCATGGCGCCAATGCGAAGCTGGTCCAATACAGAACCTATACCGAGATGATCGGCACTGAGTTCATTGGCCACGATCCACTGGCGGCCTTCGACGTTCGGACAGCTCCGGACGTGGACGACATTCTACCGCGATTAGACCCCGAATTCCGCGTGATGGACGAATGCTACAACATGAAGATCCACACCGATGCCCCCTTGAGATGGTTCCAGACAGGGATGTGGCGTTTCGAGGAAAAACCCCTTGGATATGTTAGAGACTATGGGAAGGGCAAAGTCTTCTACACGGCACTGGGGCATGATCACCGTACATTCGGCCATCCTTCCTTTCAAGATCTGCTCATCAAAGGACTGCGCTACATCTGTGGCATGAAGGACAAGCCAATCGTGCGTTTCGGAATCGTGGGTTACGGTCCTCTTTTCAACATGGGCAAGCATCACAGCGAGCAGATAGCGAGTACCTACGGCTTCGAGCTCACCGCTGTCTGTGATCGTGACCCCGCGCGCTTGGAAGCCGCCCGAGTAGAACAGGGCGACCATCTGGCCACATACACAGACACTGAGGATCTCATCAACAGCGGCTTGATTGATC
>JABIQT010000833.1 GCA_018667995.1 Candidatus Latescibacterota bacterium | reverse complement strand
TGGTACTCCTTCAACAAAGCACTGAGTACTCGTGTTGCGATGGCAGCCGAAAAATACCAATATGTCCTGACCAAAATAGACGGTGGCGAAGGACTTAAAGGAATAAATCTTCAGACGGGCGTAGCGGACAGGGAGATTCTTCTAAAGGAGAAGAGGCCAGATTATGAAATGGACGAGGCAGGCCGGGTACTGTTTCTCTTGAAGAAGAAAAAACTATCCGGGTTCAAGCTGGACGGATAGGGCTTCGTCCAAGATAGCTTGTGCCCAATAGAAAGCGGCCCCGATGTAATAATCAGGGCCGCTTGATTGGTAATCGCTACGATACAGCTTATCCTACGGTTGGCTCACTCTCTATCACATAGCAGGCGGCTTTTTCGCCCAGATAGACACCATCGTAGGTGACGTCCACAGTGACCATGTTTGTCCGGCCGCGTTGTGACGCCTCGGAAACCGACAGCCCCCAGACGACCTCTCCGCCCTGATCCGGCGGGACAGTGAGTGTCACTTCACGTGTCTCTACGGAGATTCCACCGGGCAGAACCAGCTTTAGGGACACCTCAACATCGTTGTCGTACGGATTCATAACCCAGGCTGTGATCATCCCCTCGCCATCTACGATTCTCTGCGCATGTGGATGCAAACCGATAAAATGAGGATTATGGTGACGAACCACACCATTGTCAGGGGAAATAGAGTGCATGGCCGCACTCATATTTCCGGTCCACTGCAGCATAGCCTCATAGTCTTCCCTTCTATAGGGATGAGGCTGCATATGAGATGCCAGGACCCACTCAGGACCAATGGCCATCATACGCGTAATACTACCGCGCCAGAGGTCCGGGTGGCCTCCATTATAGCCTGATAATCCACCCATCCCGCCCCACTTCTGTGGCGGGAAGAAATTATCCCCACTGAAAACTACCTTGTGACCGTCGATCGTTGTGGCATAGGCAGCATGAAGGTCTGTCTGCCCGGGCATATCGTATGCCGTGAATTGATAGCCTTGCCATGAGATCCGTTCGCGGTCGGTAAACCTGCGGTCCACGGCAACCGGTTCTATGGGCATGAAGGGTCTTCGGTATTGAAAGGGAGATTCAACGCACGCTGCCACCCGTTCATGGGCCCAAACCTGGCATACAGGATGGCCTTGCGTCCGCTGCCATGCCTGGAGAGGCGGGATACCTTCCACATGATCGCAGTGGGGATGAGTCACGAGGACCGCCTCAATAATCCGATCGCCAGCTTTTTTTGCCCAGTGCTCATGAAACGCAACAGGCAGAGGGCCCTGGGCGTCTATCATCATAGCTCCGCCCGTCTCACTCAGAAGAAAGTAGGTATTATTCCACATGAGGAGGTGGGGACTGATTTCGATCAGCGTGTCCGATTCACACTCGACCAACCGCTTTCCTGCCGGCCTTCCGGGACATATGGAGTCCTTGAGTTCCGAAAGGGTTCGCAAGCCAGCAATGGTTTCCTCTATGGCGTCCCAACATCCACCATGAAGCACGTCACCATGGGAAGGACAGAGTACTGTAGGACGTTGTTGCTTGATCTTTCGTAGCGACTCCATGGCGCTTCGGACACCCGCTCCCGTATAGTGATCCGTTTCCAGATGATATGCTTCCCACATTTTACCGGGTGCGTGAAAAGCATCACCGCAGAGACATACTCTTTCATCACCGATATCTATGAGGAAAGCCAGTTGATGATCTATGTGGCCGGGGACTGCAATTACCTCTATGTTATACCCTCGCCACGAGAAGGAATCTCCGCCCTGCATGTCAAATTCGCCACCCACGAACGGCCGCGGTGGTTCGAAGCGGCCTGGATATGATCTGCGATACTCAGTAATATCATTGAGATCGGGTCTATCGGGACTAGTAACGAAGTCCCGTGCCTCTTTCGGGAAGTGAAGTGTAATACCTTGTGAAGTTGCCCGCGGCGCTCCCTGGCACTGATCCCTATGAGCATGTGTATAGTAGACTGCGTGCACGTCAATATAATTGCCGCCGAACTGTTTAAAGGAACTAAGCGCTGTTCCACTGCCGAGATCGAACAAGATGGCGTGGTTCCCGTCCTTGAGCATGTAGACATTGCAGCAATCTCGGAACTGGAACAGGTTGTCCAGGCCGGCGACGGGTTCATAAAGAGAGGACATATGTGTTCTCCAGGAAAATCGGAAGATATCGCTCGTTGGGTGAAGCTGTATTAGTTATTCAATATGTGAAATAGTCTCAATAAAATCAAGCACGGGACTGCTCAATACAACAATTGAGGGGAGACCAAGACTGCTTCAAACGGGGTATGCTTCTTGATCGGTCAGTTCAGATATGAGGAGCGAGATGACCGTGCCATGCGATACAATGACAACCGATTCACCGGGAAAGCGTGCTACCACTCCTTGTACGGACGCCGTAAATCTCCTCAGTGCAAGAGAAGCCGTCTCCTCCCCGAATACCAGTTGATCAGGGCGGGCAAATAGATCCTGTATTCCGGTGGAGAATCCTTCCTTCGAGAGATAGCCGACCGTCTGCCGCCTGTGTTCATGCAGGTCTTCAGCGCTTTCACACGAGATTTCGAGATTTGCCGCGACGAGCGACCCTGTCTCGACAGACTTTGGCTCGGTGCTTGTCACAACCACTCCCGGTTGGAAGTCGGCCAGCCGTCGCGAAAGTGGCAGGCAGGCCCTGCGCCCCTCTTCGGATAGTCGCCACTCGCAAGCGGCCACGCCAGGTGCTACCTTCGGCATGGCATGCTTTACGAGGAGGCATACTGGCATAAGAACATCCTACGTTTGTACGAATTCGATGAGGATACCATCGGGATCCAGGGCGCAGACGACGCCTCCAGCATCCGGGGCCGTAACCGGTTCTGACAGAAAAGTCACTCCTCTGGCCAGAAGTCCATCCCGCGTTTCGGCCACGTCCTCAACGAAAAAGGTGAGCCACCTCACGCCTGCACTGAAGTCGGATGACCGTCTTTCAGGCGCAGGCTGAATATCCATCAGTTTTATCAAGGTCTGGCCGGCCTGAAGTCGAACCTGCCTGAAGCCCGTTGGTGCCAGTCCGGATGCGATCGCTACATCCTCCGGAATCATAACATCCAGGACCACGTCAAATCCAAGCTTTTCCTTGTAGAAGCGTAGCGATTCCTCAAAGTGGCTGCACGTTATGGCGATATCAACCACAGAATGGGTGAGTTTCAACATTCATTGACTCCTTTTTGTTTTGCCATGGGTGGATCTCAAGAATATACTGTTCCGCTATTCCGGTCAAACAAATCACAGGATGATCTAGAGGGAGCGTCTATGGCAGATCCAGTTAATATCGGTACACGCAGAGAGCTGTTTGTGGACGACTTCATAATTGAATCGATCACCGACGCCAAGCCATATCTTCATGACCCGATACGACGCGAAGTCGTTTTCCAGGTAGAGCAGCCGTTCGAGAATGCCTGTACCGGATGCTACAATTTCACGCGCGCGGATGGCAAGATACTCGTGTACTATCGCGGCTTCTATCCAATCGGTGAAAAAGGCGCGGACCTGGGCGAGCAGCAAACCACGAATCTCTTGACGAGCGATGATGGGATCACCTTCGAGCGCCCCTCCCTGGGACTCGTCGAAGGTGGAGCGCGTAACGTACTGCATCGCGGCATAAAGGCCCATAACTTCTGCGTATTCCTCGACGAGAAGCCGGGCATTCCTCATGCCGAACGCTTCAAAGCCGTCGGAGGGGTAGGAAAGGACAGCCTCTACGGATTTACGTCCGGTGACGGGCTGACGTGGTCTAACGTTAGAGAAACGCCCTTAGATGTAACCGGGGCCTTTGACTCAGTCAATGTAGCCATGTGGGATCCTGCCGCAGCATGCTATCGGCTCTTCAGTCGCTATTTTCACGAAACAGCCGATGGCGGGGTGCGGGCCATACAGAGCTGTACATCTGATGATTTTATCCATTGGACAGAACCCGTCCCGCACAACTATCTGGGCGACCTTCCGCTGGAGCACTTCTACACCAATGCTACAGTCCCATGCCCTGGCGCCGAACATATTCTGTTATCGTTTCCCATGCGCTTTCTACCGAAGCGAACGCTGACCACCGACGGCATGGACTATCCTGGTACCGGCCTTTCAGATGCAGTGTTCATGTCCAGTCGAGACGGGAACAATTGGACGCGAGCTTTTCCGGAGGCCTGGCTCCGCCCCGGGAGCGACCAGCGCAATTGGACCCATAGAAGCTGCACGCCTGCCGTTGGCCTGTTCGAAACAGGTGATGATGAGTGGTCCATGTACGTTTCAGAGAACTATGGCTGGCACACAAATCGGATGCGACGTATCACCGTCAGACCTCACGGTTTCGCATCCATCCGCGCGGGCTATCACGGCGGTGAGATGACTACGAAGCCGCTCGTCTTCGGAGGCACGAATCTGCATCTCAACTACGCCACCTCGGCCGCCGGATCGATAGCCGTAGAAGTACAAGATGCGGAGGGGCACCCCATTGAAGGATATACACTGGACGATTCGGAGGTCTTGTACGGCGACACATTGGATGGGCGGATACGATGGCGGAATGAGTCTGATATAGCAGGCCTGGCTGGTACTACCGTTCGCTTTCGCTTCGTTCTAAATGATGCGGACTTGTTCGCATTCAGGACGGATGGGACAGATTGATGGAGTTCCAATTCTATAACGAGATAGCCGTCCGCGATTACGAGTGCGATTTCCAGGGCATCGTCAACAATGCGGTATACTTGAACTACCTGGAACATACGCGACACCAGCTCGCAAAGGATGCTGGTTTGGATGTGGTTGACCTCGCCAGACGTGGTGTAAACGTGGTGGTCGTTCGATCAGAGGTGGACTACGTCCAATCGCTCCGCAGTGGGGATGTATTCATAGTGGGATCTGATGTGGAGCGGTTGTCACGGTTGAAGTTCGTATTTATCCAACGCATTTACCGCATCCCATCCAAACTGGCGACCAGCGAGAATGAATCGATCGCCGCTCACAACATGTCCGAGATATGTGCGAGGCCGAATCTCATCATAAAAGCGAGAATGACGGCGACCTCAGTTAATGAAAAAGGCCGGCCATTCCTGCCACCGGAACTCGATGTCCTGTTCAAAGAAGCGGATCTCGAGCCTGGATAGACAGGCAATGGATCTATCAAATAACCAGGACGGCTACCAGAATTCGGATGGGCCTATCCGGTGATGCCGTCAAAAGCGATCGTCGTGCGGCGATATAGTTGGTTATTCCGCATTGACACAAAACCCGTATGGAAACTTCACCCCGCTTCCACACGCACTTGGCCCAATACCCAATCGGGATGACGGTCCATCTCAAGAGCGGCATGGCAGAAGAAGGGGTAGACGCTCCATTCGACACACCCAAGTAAATCAGGTTTGCCGTCCCCGTTCATGTCCGCAGGCCACGCATTGGGGCCATGGATCGTAAAACCGATTGGCTTTCCGTAACAGGTGAATTCACGAGGAGCCGCAAACAGCGGTTCTTCCTTCGTACCGACATTCCTCAACAGGAATATCTTGCCCGTCCCCGCATTGCTGTAGACTAAGTCCAATAGCCCATTGCCGTCCCAATCCACGGGGCGGAATGATTCAGTCCAGTGTTTTTCCCGACCTACAATGGAATCGTCAATCAGTCGGCCGTCCTCGAGGCGGAGTTGTCCGTGCTTCTCAAGCCGTAGAGAGCCGTCAGCTAACCGGGTCTGTACGAATAGCGCTGCCTTGCGGGTATTATCATGGGTGATCATATCCATCAAGCCGTCATTATTCCAGTCGGCGAAAGCGGCTCCTGTCCGCCACCAGAACGGCGACGTCTCGTCCCACGGGTAGGGGTGATTCTCCAGAGACTTGTCCAATGCTAATTGCCCGACGGCCTTTCGCTTATCAGCTGAATCGACGAAACCCTCAACAGCCAGGTATTGCGCAGGGCCGAATACCGGTTCCTTGTTGGATCCCGTATTGCGGTACCATATGATACGATTGGTCTCGTTAGGAAGCATGAGATCCTTCACGCCGTCGCCATCCCAGTCCACGAGTACGGGATAGGGATACCCCATATTATGCCAATGATCGCTGTACAGGATCTCGTCCCGCAGCACTCGAATGGGAGCCCCGCCCGAAAGGATCCGCACGGATTCACGATATACAGGCCTTGCCGAGGTGCCGTCATTTATCACCACACGCGGCCACCCGTAACCGCCTCCTATGAGCAAGTCAGCCACCCCATCGTCATCCCAGTCACATACACATGGCCATGCTTGATCGCTGCACTGAAGCGGCGCCGACAAGGATTCAGCTCTCCCGTGGTCGGTCCAGACTGGCTCACCATTGCGGTGCGCTTCTACGGAGAAGAAGGAGATGTTTTGATACATATTGTGCTGCACCAAAATCCCGACGCGATGGCCATCGTCCGCGGTCGTAATTTGCGTGATCGTCTCCAGACTGAGTCCAAGCGGCTCGCGGTTCTCGAATTCGACGCCTGTGCCGCGGGACGCACGCATCATCATTTGTTCACAACCCTTTCCTTCAAGATAGATTGCGTCAAGGCGTCCGTCCCCGTTCAAGTCAAGAAATGTCGCACATCTCCCAAGATTCAGATCCACGGCCTCGGCGGCCTGAAACGGCCATCCATCGGAATTGGTGTTTCGGATCCATGCGCCATTGACTACCAGATCGAGCACACCGTCTTCGTCAAGATCGACGGCACATATCCCGCCGTTCTGCTGCTTCGGTATATTGATTGAGATGTCCTTCACGTAAACGGGCCAGCCCGCCTCATCCCTCTCACCGGTATTCAAATAGAAGGTTGCCTCGCCGGTGTTGGCTACGGTAAAGACGATATCAACCAGTCCATTTCCGGTAAAATCGGCAAATTCCACTTCCTGATACACGCCGGCGAAATGATGAAGGTCCGTGCCGCCAGATTCCCGGTACCGAAGCCGGACCATGTCCCCGAATGTGAAATCAGCGGCGTCCGTATCTCTGGGATAGCACACCACACCGCTGATGGGCGATCCCGGACGATGGTAGTAATTCCAACATCCGACAAGATCCCGTTGACCATATCCGGTGATATCGACCAATTTCATAGAATACCCGAGGGTAATGGGCCTGGGCACACCGGCATTGTAACGAATCAGGTCTCCGACACCGACCATCGGCGTGTATTC
>JABIQT010000088.1 GCA_018667995.1 Candidatus Latescibacterota bacterium | reverse complement strand
GAGAATTATGTGTATTACTGGGAAGTTATGAAGGCCGTTGCAGAAGGACGCACACCCCTCAAGCCTGTTGAACGGACCGTGGTGGACCTTCGTGCGACATCGTGATGAATGCATGCTCAGGCTGGTGTGGCCTGCATGGAAATATGGGAGTGTGATGTCTTGCCCCCAATACCTGGCCCTTTACAAGAACTTCAGGCTAAGTACTTAGTGGGTTTATTTCCTTCAATGCAAGGCATCCCATGCGGCAATCACATGAGGCTATCGATCGTTTGTTGCGCAACCGTCCCCCGTTCGAACGCCTCGGCGTGTATGACCTGTTCTGGAGCGACACCCTGAGGAAGTGGGTGGACGAACAGCGGTACCCCGGAGATGCAGAAGGAGAACCGGTGTGTCAGATCGACCACTTTAACCTGGATATGGCCGGCGTGGGCGGCTGGTTTGATGTGATGCCGATCCGGGGATACAGCGAAATCGTAGAGGAAACCGAGGAGTGGAAGGCGGTCCGCAACGGTGCCGGAGCCGTGCTCAAATGGTGGAAAAACAAGTCCGGCACGCCCGAACATGTCGATTTCCGCATGACCAGCCGCGACATCTGGGAGAGAGACTACCGCCCGCCCAGCGCTACTCGAGTTGGACCGCGGGCGACTCGATATCGAGAAAACGCGGGAGGATCTTAAGCGGCGTAAAGCGGACGGACGGTGGACGTTTTACGGCAGCCTGTTCATCTGGGAGCTCATGCGCTGCAGTATGGGCGACCTGTGCATGTATGAGTCCCTGCTCATTGATCCTGACTGGATCCACGACTACAACCGTGTCTACACCGATTTCTTCAAAGAGCATTACCGGGTTCTGATCGAGGAGGCGGGAAAACCCGACGGTGTTTGGATTTACGAGGACCTCGGCTACAGCCAGGGACTGTTCTGTTCACCGGACACGCTGAAAGCCCTGGTCTTTCCCTATTACGCGGAACTCGTGGATTTCTTCCACGGCTATGATATTCCGGTGGTTCTGCACTCCTGTGGGGGCGTTACCGAAGCGTTACCGCAGGTTGTGGAGGCTGGGTTCGATGGGCTCAACCCCATGGAGGTAAAAGCCGGCTGCGACCTGTTGAAATTCGCGGAACTGTACGGCGACCGGCTTACATTCTTCGGCGGCTTGGATGTCCGCGTATTCGAGTCGGGTGACCGGGATTTCATCCGCGGGGAAGTAACGCGCATCATGGAGGGCATGAAGGAGCGAGGCGCCCGGTATGTCTTCGGTTCCGACCATTCGATCACCACCAATGTGGATTATGACGATTTCCGACACGCCCTGGAAGTGTACAAAGAGCATCGGTATTACTGAGTGATTGAGTCATTGACCACTGAGAGACAATGGCGCGGAAACGGAGGCGACTTGCGCCCCAGCATTCAGCCAGAGCGAAGCGGACATACGATGACATCCTACGAGCGGTCTATGGCGGAAACGATGACGAAAGGTGGGTGTCTTGTCAATGCCGTCATCGATCATCCTCAAGAATGGAGTTTTCTCATCGGCATATCCATGACCGACACTCAGAGGATGTAGACGGTTATTCTATTCTCTTGTTAAATCAGAAATACTACGCAATGAAGGTCTCGCTTAGGGACTTACCACCGGGCAATCCGACGAATCACCCGCCAACGCCTTTTGAAGCAACTCATCCAGTGTAGTACGCTCCATGATCCCTTTAAGCATTTCATGGGAGACCTCGGTCCACTGTTCATGAAGCGGACAGAGATTCTCCTCAACACAGCGGTCGCTCCAGAAGATACACCGATCAAACAGATCGGGTCCTTCAGTGGCCTCAAAGACATCCTTCAGATTGATCTCGGTTACTGCTTTGGCCAGAGCATATCCGCGTTTGCGGCCCCGGTACGATTTCAGCACGCCCTGTTGCGTGAGCCGTAGGAAAATCTTTGCCAGGAAGGACTGAGGTACACCTGCCCCCGAGGCAATCTCGCTCAGAAGCAAGACCGTACCTGGTGGCTGTTTCGCCAGGAACATCAACCCCTGTAAACCATAGTCACTGGATCTGTTTAGTTTCATTGTATCAGTAAGAAATGTGTTTGAGGTAGAGTGGATCGCAAGTATAGTCAAACGATTATACTTGCCTTTTGAATCGTAATCAAGGAATTACACTGCTGCCTGTCAAGCGTCAATGTACCCACATCATTCCCCCTGTTCGACAAGCCCATTCATCAAAGAAACATGCTGCCATATACCCGCGACGCGCTGAACTGTTCCGTGGATAGAAGAGTTAATCTCTGTAGTCAGATCGCATCTTCGGTATCCTATATATGAGCGTTTTGCCGAAAGGAGCCGTTGCAGAGAAAAACCCGCTACCAGATTAAACGACTGCAACCAGTACCAGGATTCTCATTCTGTTCTCTCGACCTGTCAAATTGTCTTATTCTCTGGTGATTTCTATAGATACGTCTTGAGGCAGAGCCAGGTCGGCTACTACCTGCATGATCTTCACCGCTCCTGCTGGTACGATGCAAGCATCGCAGCATCCTTTTGTTTGCAGCAGCTCTCTTGCTTTTGAAAGAATGGGATTCTCTTCGGGCCCCAGTGTCATGATAGCGTCGACCGGTGATATTTCCTTAATCAGATTGTCGAATTCCACTATGGTTTCGCATTCAGATACAAATCCGAAAGTCACGTTCTGGCTGTCCTCGGTTTCGGCTGTCACAACAGTATTGAAATTGCAGATGCCCGGGGCAATTTGCGCTTTTACAGTCATTAGTATTTCCTTCTGTGTAGTTACCTGAATCACTCGATATCAGCTTTAATCCCGGTAGGCTCCTCTTCTATAAGATGGCGCGGTTGGGATCAGAAGCGTGATATCTCCCATAGGGTCTTACAGTAGGCACGGCCTGGGGGATCGTTATTCAGATGT
>JABIQT010000483.1 GCA_018667995.1 Candidatus Latescibacterota bacterium | reverse complement strand
CTCCGTCAACAAGGTAGATCTCACATAAATCTGGATCAGTCAATGTGCAGTCAGCGAGTTTGCCCGGAAGCGTCATACTGTCCAGCGCACTTTTGCGGCGTGTGAGATCCCTCGCTTTCCGTGCTGCGTCACGAGACACTGCTGCCTGAATACATTTGTCAACAATTTGGCGTGCAACGGATGGATTCTCTTCGAAAAACTCAGCCAGCCGCTCTCCTACAACGGACTCTACGATCCCCCGGACCTCGCTATTGCCCAGTTTTTCTTTTGTCTGACCTTCAAACTGGGGCTCAGGTATGATGACACTTATTACACAAGACAATCCCTCTCGTGTATCGTCACCGGTGATCTGCATCTTCGCGTTTTTCACCAAATTGTTCTTCGAAGCATAAGTGTTGATAGATCGTGTCAACGCAGTCTTAAAGCCCACCAGATGGAATCCGCCCTCTGATGTACGTACATTGTTCGCATAAGTGTAGATATTCTCGGCATATCCGTCATTGTACTGAAACGCAATATCCACGAGGGTGTCGTCACGTTCTTTTAGGATAGCCACCGTCTGATGGAGGGGATCCTTATTCTCGTTCATGAACTCAACGAACTCCGATATGCCGCCTTTGTACTGAAATATTGCCGGTGGCCTATCGGACCTCTCGTCGTAGAGTTCAATACGGATGTTCCTGTTTAGGAACGCGAGTTCTCGCAGACGCGCTGCCACCGTGTCATAGCTGAATTCCGTAGTATCGAAAATCTCGGGATCAGGTCTAAACAATACTTTGGACCCGTGTTGATCGGTCTTTCCAGTGATCTTAAGGTCACAGGTAGGAATGCCTCGTTCGTAACGTTGGTAATGGATCTTTCCATCTTTATATACCTCGACCTCAAGCCATTCTGCCAGGGCGTTGACAACAGATACGCCGACGCCGTGAAGACCACCTGATACTTTGTAGGAGGAATGGTCGAACTTTCCTCCTGCATGAAGCATCGTCATGACCACTTCCACAGCCGGGCGTCCTTCTCCTGGATGTATGTCTACAGGAATTCCACGCCCATTATCGATGACGGCCACCTTATCGCCCTCATAAAAGTACACTTTTATGGCGTCACCGTAGCCCTGGAGGGCTTCATCGATGGAGTTCATTACGACCTCCTCCACCAAATGATGCAATCCGGTCGGACCCGTGCTCCCTATATACATGGCTGGGCGTTTTCTGACGCCCTCCAGGCCTTTCAATACTTGTATATTATCGGCACTGTACTCTAGTTCGTTGTCCTGGCCCAGTGTGGGCTCAGAATCTGGTTCGTTGCTTTCGGACATGGATACGGTCACCTTCGTCTATTGGTGAGTATGATCTCCTGGATTATCGTGCTTCCAGCCTCCCTGTTCAATTTCTCTACGATCTGTGCTTTCATGTAAACCAGCTCATGCCGCCAAGCTGCGCTATCGACTTCAACAAATAACTTTCCTCCCTCGCAGATCACGGCACGGGTATGCCTCGCTATTTTCTCCCCGACCAATTCAGGCCATTGCGATATCAAGCTCTGTTCCGTGAGTCTGTGTTCAATACCTAAGTCCTTGATCAGTCCGGCAATTGCCTGGCCCAGTGACTCGGGTTTTCGTTTCCGTTTCGATCGATCGCCAGTCTTCCGCATGGTAGTTGTTCCCGATATACGACTGTTTACATCCTCGTTACCTGCCCCGCATGCACGTTAAATCGTCGGAATCGATCACCATGCGCACCTATATCGCTTTCCTTTGCGGCCGTAATAAATACTTGGCCAAACACGGGAAGCAATTCTATAAGCCTGGTCGTTCTCAGGGCATCCAATTCGGCAAATATATCGTCTAACAGGAGAAGAGGAGGACTATGGGTCTTATGGAGCAGAAACAGCGCCTCGGACAGCTTGATGGCTGTTGCTGCTGTTTTGTGCTGCCCTTGGGAACCGTAGGCACTCAAGTTTACGCCGTTCATGGTGAGGATAAGGTCGTCACGGTGCGGCCCTACTACGGTCAGTCCTCGTGATCGTTCTTCACGTTCGGATCGGGCCAGTGCCTCTATGAATGCCGCTTTCACATCGTCCACCTTACCAAATTCGAACGACGATTTATAGGTGACGCATAATTCTTCCTTGTCATCACTGATAGCGCCATGAAGACTTTGCGCCTCCCGTTCCAACTCTAGAACCACCGACTGACGCTTTTGCACAATTCGGCTACCAAGTTCTACCAACTGCATATCCCACAGTTCTAGATCCGCTGGACTCTCTGATCGCATCTGGTGAGCACGCAATGTTTCATTACGTTGCTTCACCACGCGCTTGTAGTCCTGTAGGGCGTTGAGATATGCAGGACTGGACTGAGCAATGGCGATATCAAGAAATCTTCTTCTGCATCCTGGACCGCCCTGGACGATCTGTCTATCGTCGGGAGACATAACAACAGCCGTCATTGATCCGAACAGATCAGAGAGGTTCCTCTGAGGTTGGCCGTTTATGAGAACCTTTTTGCCCGTCCGTCTCGCATAGCGTATTTCGAGATCCACATCGTGTCCCGTGGATGAGATGCCGCTACCTCTAATCAAGAACGCATCACCGTCAATTATCACGAGATCTCGATCCAACGCCTCCCTGCATGATCGAGCCACACAGAGATAATAGATGGCTTCCAGCAGATTGGTCTTGCCTTGTCCATTTGACCCCAGAAACAAATTGGCGTGTTCATCACATTCCAATTTCAGACTATTGTAATTACGGAAATTTGCCAGCAAGAGGGTGCTTAGATGCACTACCAGCCTCGCCTAATCTGTTAACCGGAGGGGCATGATCAGGCAGACATAATCTTCGCCCTCGTCTTGATCACCAGGAACGATCAAGCCAGCACTTACAGGGGTATCAAGTTTAAATGATACAGTATCGCCCTCTATGCGCTCAAGCACGTCAAGCACGTATCTGTAATCGTAGGCTGTGTCCAGTGATTCGCCCTCATAATCGGTCGGAACCTCCTCCTCAGCCTCACCACCTATATCGTGACTTGATGATGATAAAGCTACGACACCCGGCTTTATAGAGAATCTGATCTGTCTTGTGGCCGCATTGGAAAGCACAGCAACACGTCTCACCGCACCCTGTAGCTTCTGTCTATCAATGGTGATGGTTTTGGTATTGCCCTGGGGAATGACCCGTTCATAGTCGGGGAATGTAGCCTCAATCAGCCGAGAATAAACCGTAGTCTCCTCCAACTCAAACACGATATGGTTCTCACCTATCGTCAGCCTCGGTGCATCCTCAGAGTCACCTATCAATCGGGCAATGTTGTTCAAGGCCTTAGGGGGTATGATAATTCCCTCTGTACCGGAAATATCGGAATCTGCCCGTACGGCAACCTTTGCGAGTCGATGTCCATCGGTCGCCACCATAAGTATTGTGTCCGGCTCGAAGCGACAGTACGCGCCACCCAAACCAGGACGCGTTTCATCAGTAGATACGGCAAACAATGTCTTTCGGATCAGTCTTTGTAGCACCGACGACGGTACAGACACTGTCTTGTCGGATTCTATCTCAGGAAGGGATGGGAATTCATCTTTATCGACACCTATGACCCGAAAGACGCCCTGGTCACATGTAGTTTTTACCTTCACACCATCAACTTCTATATCTACTGGCATATCGGGTAGTTCTCGGACCATTTCAGCAAACTTTCTTGCTGGTATGGTAATTGATCCTTCTTCGTGCACTTGGGCCGGAAGTGTTGTAACAATCGATAGGTCAAGGTCAGTGGCCCCTATACGTAATGAGTCTCCTTGGGCCTCCAGAAGAATATTCGACAGAATAGGCAGCGTCGTTTTGGGCGGAACCACATTAAGAACGGTCTGAATACCGCTCATCAATATTGAACTGGCAGGAATAGTTACTTTCACGGTATTCTCCTTCATTGCTTCTATAACGAATGAAATTCAGGGCTGATATAGTATTTAGAGAAGCGGTCCAGTACAATATATGGTGCTGGTTTTGATATATAGCGCTTTAACTAAGTAGGAATATGTAACTATTCTCCTCTATGTATTATAAGGGTTACTAAATACAATAATGAAGTGCAATAATCAAGGAAAATATGGTACATCGGCTAGGCATGCCAACCTCTACAGCGTGAATGCGATGTCTCTGAGAAGACATGTATTTCTCGAATGGAGGTCCCTGTGTGTTTTCGGGGAAATTGTGCTACAATATTCTTGCTTGGCTGACATGCGGGGAAATTTAGCAACACTGTTTCATTTGCGCACAATCGTACTGGGAAAGGATTTATCCACAGGTCTTATTGTAATGCTTTATATAAAGAGATTAAATACTGTATTAATAAGCCATGTTAATATGTGGATAAAACTATTTGGTAACATCTAAACACTTGAAAATATGAGCAATACAATAAAGAAATGGCTGTGGATAACTGTGTGGATATGTTTGTAGTTATCCACAGCCGGAAGGGCGTGGAAATTCATTTTGTAGTTATTCACACGTTATTCACCTATTGCCAACATGTTTATCCACATCATGATATAGTCTTTGTTATGTCGTCTATGACGTCCTTGAAGTTAATGTCATTGATCAGGAGTTCTTCAATGGACTGGCAGGCATGTATTACGGTTGTGTGATCTCTACCGCCAAAACGGTTCCCTATCTCTTTTAGCGATTCATCCGTAAGTTTTCTGGAAAGGTACATCGCTGTTTGCCGGGCATGGGCGGCTTCCTTACGTCGCGTTCGAGCTGAGAGTATATCTACCGAGAGATTGAAGTGCTCCGCAACAGCATTCTGAATATGCTCTATACCAATAATCTCCTTCTTCTGGCGCTTGAGTGTATTTTTCAATACCTCCTTGGCCAAATCAACCGTTATATCGCACTGCATCAGTGAAGAATAGGCGAGCAGGCTAAGAACGGCTCCCTCCAGCTCCCGGATATTCGTAGTGACCTGGTCT
>JABIQT010000089.1 GCA_018667995.1 Candidatus Latescibacterota bacterium | reverse complement strand
TGGCGCAGACCACGCTCCGAAGTGAGGTGGGGAAAATCGCCCTCGACAAGACCTTCGAAGAACGAGACAGCATCAACGTCCGCGTGGTCAGCGAACTGGACAAGGCGTCTGATCCCTGGGGCGTGAAGGTGTTGCGCTACGAAATAAAGAACATCAACCCGCCCAATGATGTGCTGGAGGCCATGGAAAAACAGATGCGGGCTGAGCGTGAAAAACGAGCGGTAATCCTGAACTCCGAAGGGGACAGAGATTCCAATATCAATCAGGCTGAGGGGCAGAAACAGAAAGTCATCAAGGAATCGGAAGCCAGGAAGCAACAGCAGATCAACGAGGCCGAAGGCCAGGGACAGGCCATCTTGACGGTGGCGAATGCGACGGCAGAGGGTATCAATTCCATTGCTGCTGCAATCAGGGTACCCGGTGGGTCGGAGGCGGTTCAGCTACGGGTGGCCGAACAATACATCGGCGAATTCGGCAACCTGGCCAAGACCGGTAACTCACTGATTATTCCGGCGAACCTGGGTGACATCAGCTCTTTGATCGCTTCCGCTATGACGGTAATAAAACAGGAATCAAACGTAGATGACGAGTAGGCACAAGGCCGTTTCTCAGATGAAGCTGTTGATGGTTCCGTGACATTTACTACTATGCCCCTGTTGCGCAGGCATTTGTATGCAGCCCCCAATTGCAGCCATTCGGATTGAATATGCAGATCCCAAATGTGTCATTCGTCACAATGAAGGAGAAAAGACCGTATGTCAAAGCGGCCGGCTATCGCAGCCATCTGTACAGTTTACCATAAGTACTCCCATTCACAGCACATAGCGGACCGGTTTCTGGAAGGGTACGGTTGGAATGGCCGGCACCATCATCCTCCCATGGACCTGGTGTCCATGTACGTGGATCAGACACCTGAAGGAGACTTCAGCCGGGAGCGGGAACAGAGATTCCCCCAATTGACTATCTACCCCTCGATTGCAGAGACGCTGACACAAGGTGGCGATGCCCTCGCGGTAGACGGAATTCTTCTCATCGGTGAACACGGTGATTACCCCGTCAATGAGAAGGGGCAGCGCCAATATCCACGATATGAGATGTTTAAAGAAATCATCGAGGTATTCGAGAGCAGCGGAGCGACGTGCCCCATTTTCAACGACAAACACCTGTCATGGAATTGGGATTGGGCGAAGGAGATGTACGACGACTCCCAGCGCCTGGGATTCGCCTTCATGGCGGGGTCCAGCCTGCCGGTCACGTGGCGCACACCGTCCATAGAAATGCCGGTTGGTGCTAAGGTTCGTGAAGCCGTGGGCGTATGTTATGGTGGCGTGGATGGATACGACATTCATGGACTGGAGACCATACAGTGCATGGTGGAAAGACGCGAGGGTGGGGAAACAGGTGTAAAATGGCTGCAGGCGTACAAGGGTGAGTCCTTCTGGCAGGCCTATCATGATGGCATATGGTCCCGGGAACTCTTCGAAGCCTGTCTCTGTCGCAGCCATACGCTCAAGCCGGCACGCCCCGGGTTCAACAACATCTTCCCTACTGTGGATGAAATGAAGGAGATCGTCAAGGATCCCATCGCATACACCTATGAGCATGAGGACGGTCTTCGATGCACGCTGATCCTTATGAGCGGCCTGATCGAAGATTTCAATTTCGCCGCTTATCTTGAGGGTGAAGATGAGCCCCTATCGACGCAAATGTACCTCCCGATGCCTCCAGCGAGGAGTTCGCTCGCAAATTTCTTCTCGCCGCAGACCAATAATGTCGAGCAGATGTTCCTTACCGGAGAAGCAACGTATCCTGTTGAGCGGACGCTGCTGACAACCGGGTTAACCGCTACGGCCGTGGATAGCCTTCATCAGGAGGGTGCACGTCTGGAAACGCCTCAACTTGCCATTTCCTACGGTCCCGTTACACAATCGACCTACTGGCGTAGTTAGTGCTCTGGATGTTCCGTTTCGCTGGGTCACATCGGACAGTGAACCAAAACTGAGCAACTCTTCAAAACATAACCACGACTGCGATCCACCATAGACCGCATGATCAACCATCGAAAACAACCAACGTGGAGCTTCACAGAATGTCTTCAGCGCCTAAAAAACTGGCCGTCGTTACGACGATCTACAGGTACCTCTCACATGCTCAGCATTTCGTGGATCGGTTTCTGGTAGGTTACCCACACAAGGGACGATGGCATCGACCGAACATGGAAGTGGTGTCCCTCTGTGTTGACCAGAAACCGGAGGGCGATCAGAGCGTCGATCGTGCCCGGGAATTTGGGTTTGCCGTCTATCCAACCATTTCCGAGGCACTACGATGTGGCGGAGATTCCCTGGCGGTAGATGCCATTCTTATTATCGGTGAGCATGGCGAATATCCCGACAATGAGAAAGGCCAGAAACTCTATCCCCGATACGAAATGTTCAAAGAATGTGTCGCGGTGTTCGAGCAGGACGGCCGATCTGTACCGATCTACAATGACAAGAACCTCTCTTACAGTTTTGACAAAGGCAAAGAGATGGTTGCGGACTCAAAGCGCCTCGATTTTCCCGTGCTCGCCGGCTCCTCCCTTCCCGTGACCTGGCGATTACCCGACCTTGAGCTGCCCTACGACTGTGAAATCGAGGAGGCGCTGATGGTAGGTGTAGGCGGTTCCGACGCCATGGACTACCACGCGCTGGAAGCCATGCAATGCATGATTGAGCGCCGTCGGGGTGGTGAAACGGGTGTCAAGTCCGTGGAGCTGATAGAAGGCGACGCCGTCTGGGAGGCGGGTGAAGCAGGGCGATACTCCTAAGAGCTGCTGGAATCAGCTCTGTCACGCAGCGATTCACCCCAGGGATACACCATCGATGACGGCCGAACACAGGACCTTCTCGGGACGGGGCAACTGCCTCGTCTTGTGGAGAAACCGGTCGCGTATTTCATAGAACATGTGGACGGTCTTCGGTGTACACTGCTCCTGCTGAATGGTGCCGTAAAAGACTACAACTTCGCGGCACGCCTTGTGGGCAATCCTGATCCGCAGTCCACCCAGTTCTTCCTCACGCCCACCCCACCCGTGACGTATTCCTCATGCCTTGTGGCAAAGATCGAGGAGATGATCGAAACGGGAAGTTCTCCCATTCCGGTGGAACGAACCTTGACGGTGTGCGGGACCCTCGACCACTGCTTGACTTCTCGGCACAGTGGCAACATACGAATAGAAACACCGGATCATCGAATATCCTACCGAGCTCCTGTGGAATCCCAGCACGGAAGAGAGTAATGCACTTCACGTCGTCCGGGATGGTACCATGCTTCTGACAACCGACCAGTTGAACCATTATGATCGTGAGGGTTATGTCGTACTGCGCGGATTCATCGCTCCTGATGAGATAACGATGATGCGCGAAGACGTAGTCGGCATGATAGACAGTGCGCCCGTTGCTCCTCGCGTTCCCGAGGACTCAGCAGGAGTGCCTGTTGTGGATCCGGCCGATTTCGCCTTTACGAAACGATCGAACGGTGGCTACACGCTCAATCGTATCAGCAATCCGCTGGCACGATCGGAGACCCTTTTAGTCTCCTATGGAAATCCACGACTGCTCGGTGCGGTGAACAGTCTGCATGGCCCGCACTTTGTGCCGTTCGCCGAATCAGTTGTAATCAAATTGCCTGATCATGGGGCGCCATTCGACTGGCATCAGGATGGCAGTTTCAAGACCGGATGGCAGGATGAGCGGGGGATCAATTTCGGCATCTACCTGCACGAGTCAAATGAACGAAACGGCTGCGTTTACGCCATTCCCGGTTCCCACAAGAAGGGCCGGGCGGATCTGTCGGCTATGGTGGCCGAACACGGAGAACGACTGCCAGGTTCGGTACCCGTCGCGGCAGAGCCGGGCGATGTAATCGTCCACAGCAGAAACCTGATCCACGGCTCCTTCGCCAATGCCTCTTCCACGCTCCGAGTGACTGTGTATTTCGGGTTCCACCATGTAGATACGGTGAGGCACATCTATAGCGATGAGCAAATTGCGACGCGGGCACACGTCATTTCTGAGGCGATTGTATTGCGGCACGCTGACGTTCGCTTCGGCGACGAAGTTCCCTTTGAATATGTGCCACCACCCGGATACCGGGCGCCTAAGACAGAATTATCAACTGCGCTGAGGGCGCCAGCATTGATGGTCTGATTATTGGCGGTTGATTCCTTTACCAGAAAAGACGGCTGGTTGGAGCGGACATGTGATGGCCACTTAATTGACCCATTATTCTAAACAACGATAAAACCAAATACGACACGCGGTAAGCGTCCTTGTGACCACCGTATCTTAACATATTCGCTACTACGTTGTTGCCTACCAGAGATGGGAG
>JABIQT010000090.1 GCA_018667995.1 Candidatus Latescibacterota bacterium | reverse complement strand
GGTTGCACGTATCCACCGATTAGAGTCCGCCTATTTTGGCCGGCCTCCTTCAGCGTGCAGAACAACTCTCCGCCCCGCTCAGAGGCCTGATACGCATGGAGCTCGCTCTTCCCAAGTTTCTCTGCCCAAAAAGGTACAAGTGCGGCATGTATCGAGCCCGTGACAGGGTCCTCGGTGATACCGGTACCCTCTTCAGGGGCGAAGTACCGGGAAACGAAATCGTAATCCCTGCCCTTCGCGGTCGCAACGAAACCGATCATTGGAGTTCCGCTCAGGATATTGAGTACCAATCCGTAATCCGGAATGAGTGCCCGGACCTTCTCTTCGGATTCGAACACCGCATAATAATTGATATCCGCACGCAAGAATACCGCAGGACGGCCGCCCACTGCCTCTGCTATCTCCTCGGTCAATTGCGCGGGTTCCGGATCGTAGGCCGGAAAATCCATCATGAGGAGCTCCCCCTCCTGGCTTACGAAGAGCTCGCCACTCAGGCTGTGGAACCGAATGACGCGTTCATGGTAGCCCAGGCATCTAAAAAGTACGTAGGCCGAAGCCAGGGTCGCGTGGCCGCAGAGCGGTATCTCAAAGGTGGGTGTGAACCAGCGCAGGTCGTAGCTGCCGTCTGCTTTCGATGTAAAGAAGGCAGTCTCGGCCAGATTGTTCTCCGCCGCAATGGCCTGGAGCAAGGCATCTTCTGGCCATGATTCGAGCACACAGACGGCCGCGGGATTTCCCGTGAATGGCTTACTGGCAAAGGCGTCAACCTGATACATAGGTATTTTCAAGCTGGAATTTCCCTTGTTGCCTGGCTAAAATCATTCCACGAGACTGAGCCCGGACATTCTCCCTCATGAGGCAGAATATCATCGGCCGTGGGGGGGCGGTATACGATGAAATGTTGGTAATAATCAGCAGGTAGTCACGACTACATTCACCACGTCGCCCGTATCGGTGTCGTAAATCAATATGCCTTCATCGCGTCCATTCAGCTGAGCCAGCAGGGCGCCGCCACCGTCCCACGCCGATGTCCTGCCGGCCCCGATATCTCCGTCACAGGTTCCCACACAGTTTGACATCAATACCACCATCCCATGCCCCTTGGCGACATCACCCAACCTCTTGAGGGCACGGGCGATTCCGGCATTGTCTTTGGCCACGCTGGCCAGGTACACGTCCGCCCCCCGCTGCCGGGCCCTGGCAGCATGCTCAGGCAAAGAGATTTCGTAACAGATGGCTGGGGCAATGCGCAGATCTCGCAGAATGAGGTCCGGAGATTCGCAGCCGGCCACGAAAAACGGTTCTTCGTCCGCGTGAATGAACGCCTTAGAGTAAACGCGCCTGGGGTGGCCCGATTGAAAGATCACCATGCCGATCTGTACGCCAGCAGAACATTTGAGGGGGACACCGATTCCAATGACCATCTCATGTTCCCGACTCATCGCTTCTATAACGTCGAATCGGGCATCATCGGGTCCGCAGGCCAATTTAGCCGCCAGAGAGGGCTCATAGCCCGTCGCAGATAGTTCGGGAAAAACCACTACATCCGATCCATGTTCGGCAGCCAAGGATATCAGCTTCAGATGTCCCTGGAGATTACAGGGAATTTCGCCCGGACTGGCACCGGTCTGTACGACGCAAACCTTCAACCCGACTCCTCCGACTGATACAAACCCGGAAAATGAGCACTGCATCAATCATGACGTCTGATAGTAGTGCCCTCAGGAAACAATCCAGGACATGGCGAGGAGCACTAGTACCGCAGCGATCTTTCGGGATTATAAGACAAATTAAGGTATGAACTCGAAAGATAACGGTATATCGGTCGGTTGGCTTCCTCTTTCTTGCATGGCAAGGCCAAGGCCCGCTGTAACCGCCTGAATTTGACGGTATCGAGATGGGAATGTAACAAGGACCACATGGCAGAAAAGTGTGGACGATGCCTTCTTGCTTACAACCGACAGACAACGACAGCTCCATTCAGATTCGGAGTATCCAAGGGGAATGAGCCTTTGGCGCGACCTGCGCACCAGTCATTGCTTACCGATTTCGCCCACTCTCTAACGGGAGAGGCAGATCCGTCTCGATTATTACCGTCCCATCTGGTACTCCACTTACACGTAACAGCGTGGGATGATCTCCCTTCACCAAATTCGTTCGGGTGCTGGGCTTGGTATACACCGAACCTCCACTTCGCCCCGAATAGCGCCCTGCTCCGGATGCAAATGCCTTCTTGAGCGGGAAAATCGCTCAGACATAGGCCATCGGGTGGGCCGAAACAACATCCCAGGTAAGCCTCTGCAACCGATCCGTCAGCGCAGCCGCGATTTCCTCCGGCAGCTCGTGCAGTGCCATCGGAATCGGCAGGCCAACAGCCGACCTACCGTAGATCACCGAGAAATGACAGTAGGTAGCCAGCATCTTAACGATGGGACCGGGATGTCCCCAGGCATCGGTAAAAAGGTCCGACTGTTTTGCCAACCCGGGGGCGTCTCCTCTGAGGATCATCTTGCGTAGAGCGAGGACTGCCTGGGCGTCCGGTACAATGGAGATGCACTTGAAACCGATTTCGCGATTCAGATTCTTGACGTGGTCCTCCATCACCTGAAAATACGCCTCGTGGGCGACATCCAGTTCTGTCATTGACGTTTCGTCATACTCCTGCACCGATTTCCGGACCCGATGGAAGGGATCAAAGGGGTAACGATCTTCGGGCAACCAGAGCTCCTGCAAAGTAACACGAACATGGGGATTGTGTTTCACCGCGAACTCCGCGAACCGATAGATCCCTTCATCGGGACCCGACATACAGGACAGTGTCAAGACATCCACAGTTCCCGCCCTCAGTGCCTTCTTCGCTTCATTCGTCTCATCGGGAACGTCCCAGTGATTCACGGCGGGAGAACCGCCGATGGATGATGTGCCCGCAATGACATGTCCCCGTATTTCAGCGGAATTCGCCACATCGGCAAGAAGCTCCGCAACCCAGACATGAAAGCTGTGCCCACAGGTAAAAACACGATATCCGGGCGTTGAATCTCGAGAGGTCTCTCGGTTTTCCATTTACCATCCTTTTGACATACAACTCAGCAGTTCGTGACATATAGATTGCTCGGTACGCGCATCTCTATCGTAATCACAAGAAAATACCGACCCAACCCACTCTCGAGATGGCTTTCTTGACCATTCATGTGTGAGCAGGAACGTCAGTGAGTTGAAACTCTTACCTGTCCATCGCTGCGCTCAAATAGTTCTGGTTGCCAGGTAGCCCCCATCCCAGGAGTCTGGGGTGGGTGAACGTGCCCCTCTACGATAGGAAGCGACTCGCAAATGAGTTTGGGGTACAATATCCGGATATGAGCCCGTAGAGTCTCCTGCCACGCCACATTGGAAGCGGCCATGGCCACCTGGATACCGGACAAAAGCGTAAAGGGCCCCGTGCAGTCATGCATGACCACTGGAACGTTGTAAAACTGTGCCAGCTCCGCTACCCGACGAGTCTGAGATATACCTCCCACCCAGGTGGGATCAATCATTACATAATCTGCAGCACGCTTCTCCAGAACCAGCCGGTAATCCTCGTATCCCACAAGCATTTCGCTGACTGCCAATGGGACGTCAGCCTTCTGCCTCAAATCAGCGATGGTATCAATGCAGTCTGGTCGAATGATATCCTCCAGCCAGAGTACATCAAGGTCACGCACGGCACGCGCTATGCGCAATGCGGTAGCAGACTGAAAGAATCCGTGACCGTCGAGCATGAGTTCGATATCCATGCCAAGGGCGTCCCGGATAGCTCGGAGCGGTCGGAGCCCTTCGTC
>JABIQT010000091.1 GCA_018667995.1 Candidatus Latescibacterota bacterium | reverse complement strand
TGGACAGTCGGGAGAGCGTACTGGGATCAATAAATCGAGGTACCTGGGACATAGGCATTTCTGTACGGGAATCCGCTACATTCCCGATGCAGGCTCCTTTACAGTTTCAAGAAGCTGTGCTATGATATCCTGAGAGGATACCTTCTCCGCATCCGCATAAAAGTTGGTCAAGATTCGATGTCGGAGCACGGGATAGGCCATGGCCTTGATGTCTTCGCAGGCCACGTGGGTTCTGCCCTGAAGGAGGGCCCTTGCCTTTGCACCGAGAATCAGGTTCTGAGAGGCTCTCAGGCCGGCTCCCCAAGTAACCCACTTCTTTATGTAGTCCGGTGCATTCTCCGATGAAGGTCTGCTCGTGGATGCCAATTGAACGGCATAGCGCGCAACCTGCTGCGAGATCAGAACCTGGCGTACAACCTGCTGATACGACCGTACATCCTCGCCCGTCATTACTTTGGATATGGATGCTATGTGCGCGGACGTTGTGGCCGTGGCGACAGCGACTTCATCATCTTCAGCGAGATAATCGATGTTGATGTTAAACATAAAGCGATCCAGCTGCGCTTCTGGCAGCGGATACGTTCCTTCTAGTTCTATTGGATTCTGCGTGGCGAGGACGAAGAATGGCTCGTTCAGTTGATAGGTCGTTCGTCCGGCAGTGACATTGTGCTCCTGCATGGCTTCAAGCAACGCCGCCTGCGTCTTGGGCGGCGTCCTGTTGATCTCGTCAGCGAGAAGTATATTTGCGAAGATTGGACCTTTGATAAATGTAAGGCTCCGATGTCCGGTAGCCTGATCTTCCTCGAGTACTTCCGTGCCCGTAATATCTGCCGGCATCAAATCCGGTGTGAACTGAATACGCTTGAATTCAAGATCCAGAATTTGTGATACGGTACGTATCATCAAAGTCTTCGCCAAGCCGGGAACTCCTGTAATCAGGCAATGTCCACCGGCGAATAAGGCGATCAGAATCTGCTCAATCACCTCATCCTGTCCAAAAATGATCTTACGGACCTCACCAACAAGTCTGTCCCGTGCACCTTGAATCTTTTCAATCTGTCCGGCATCAAGTTCTACGTCTGTTTCTTCAGCGGCATCGCCAGTGGATGGCATCTGGTCTGTCCTCTCTGCAGCTTTCACATTTGGGGTTGGAGATGGAATGCAGGCGATACACGCAGTAGCCGTATTGACAAATAAACGATCGACCAGTTCATCCAGTTCCAGCCTGGTGTCACACTGGTTGGACACCTACGGAAGTCCGAAGGTTGCTTGCCTGCCTACCTATAAGTCAGACTACTTCTTCTTCCGCTTTGAAGTACTCAATGGTCTTTATCAGGCCGGCCTCAAGGGCGACCTTTGCTTCCCATTCGAGAATACGTGTGGCACGTGAGATATCGGGGCGTCTTAGTCGCGGATCATCTTGCGGTAGCGGTTTGTACACTATGGTGCTGTTGCTGCCAGTCACGCGGATGATCGTCTGGGCCAACTCAAGCATGCTGATCTCATTGGCATTACCAATATTGACCGGATAGTTCTCTCCGGATAGAAGCAAACGGTAGAAACCATCAATCAAATCTTCATAGTAGCAGAAGCTGCGTGTCTGTTGTCCTTCTCCGAAGACGGTCAGTGGTTCACCACGAAGAGCTTGGGAGATGAACGTGGGCATGACACGCCCGTCTTTCGGTCGCATTCGCGGGCCATAGGTGTTGAAAATTCGCACGATTCGTGTATCGATGGAATGAATTCTGTGGTACGCCATGGTCATGGCTTCCGCATATCTTTTTGCTTCGTCGTATACGCCGCGAATTCCCACAGGATTTACGTTACCCCAATAACTTTCAGGTTGCGGATTGACGAGAGGGTCTCCATAGACCTCCGATGTGGAGGCAATAAAGAAACCCGCACTCTTCGCTTTCGCGAGTCCGAGGGCATTGTGGGTACCCAGGGCACCCACCTTGAGGATCTGTATAGGAAATCGCTCGAAATCTATTGGGCTGGCCGGGCTGGCCAGGTGCATCACAAAATCCACCTGGCCCTTTATGTCGATGAATTCAGATACATCATGCTCAATGAACTCAAAACGATCGGAGTCGATATGTTCGATATTGGATTTTCGTCCGGTGATGAAATTATCTACGGCAACGACGTGATGGCCCTCTGCTAGAAGGCGATCACTCAGATGCGATCCAAGAAATCCGGAGCCGCCCGTTACAACGATTCTCAATTGTGCCTCCCTAAGTTCTCCATTCTATGCCTCTCCCAATATCTTGAGCGCTATTTCCAGAGCTCGGAATCCATCCAGCCCGTTCGGACTCGGTTTTCCCTTTTGCGCTATCACATCTGCGAAATACGCCATTTCCTTCAGAAACATATCTTCTTTTCTGAATGTGTGTACCGTTCGCTGGTTGTCGGCCGTGTATGACGAAAAATAACCATATTGTTCGGTGTCAATATCATCAGG
>JABIQT010000092.1 GCA_018667995.1 Candidatus Latescibacterota bacterium | reverse complement strand
TATGAGCGATTTGGGGGACTCAACGGTGTTGTCCACGCCGCAGGAATTCACTATAATTGCATGATAGAGAACACTGAACCTGCAGGAATTGAGATGTGTGTCGCATCAAAAACCCTTGGGCTTGTGGTGTTGGAGCAGGTTCTTAGGGGTAGCAACCTTGATTTTGTACTAATCCCTTCATCACTTACATCCGTATTGGGCGGGCTGGGACTAGCTGCGTACACAGCTGGCAACATCTTCACTGACAGTTTTGCAGTCAAGCTGCAGCGCCATAGTGATGTGCCTTGGAAGGTCGTTAATCTGGATGCCTGGCAAGAAGGCAAATCCGATGAAAACCGCAAAAAGAATATCGCCACAGGTAGCGACGCCAGGACTATAGGTCCCGACGAGGGAATGGAAATGTTTCAGCGCGTGCTTTCGTCTAGTGAAACGGGTCCCATTGTCGTGTCGGTCAGTGATCTTCAGGTCCGTATTGATCAGTGGATAAATCGTAAACCCTCTCATTCAAAAGGCGCGTCACAGTCCCTTGACGCTGTACCTACGCGGCCGGGGGCGAACTCCAATAGCGGGCCGCATAGTGACGAGGAACGCTCGTTGCTTGATATCTTCGAGTCTACGCTTGGTGTTGAAAATATCGGTGTCCATGATGATTTCTTCGAACTTGGTGGGCACTCCTTGATGGCAACACAATTGCTGGCCCGAATTCAGGAGCGCTTTCAGATTTCGTTTTCTATCAGAGAGATTTTCGAATCGCCAACAGTGGCGGAGTTGGGAGAGCTCATCCAGGCACTTCTATGGGGGGCGGCGGGCGACGGATCCGACGCCCACACGGGGTCGGGTGACCGGTTGGAGTTTGAATTATGACAACCGCCGAGTTCCTAACACATCTCCGAAAACTGGATATCAAAGTCTGGGTAGAAGGCGAACGACTCAAGTTTAATGCCCCCGCCGAGGCTGTCACCGATGATCTCAAGAATGAGTTGGCATCGCGGAAGGACGATCTGCTCGATTTCCTGAAGAAACAGGACCTACGAGTCAGTGTATCCGTTAAGCCGGTTGAGCGGGTTTCGAGAGACAAGAACCTACCTGCGTCTTTCGGCCAACGGCCATTGTGGTTTCTAGAACAGTTAGAGCCGGCAAACGTATCGAATTACATACCGTGTGGAATGCATCTGAGCGGTCCCGTCGATAAAGACGTGCTCGAAAAATGTATCAATGAGATTATTCGGCGGCATGAGGTCCTGAGAACGAACTTCACGGTGGCAGACGATCAGCCGGTACAGGTGGTCAATCCCCACCACGAATTCGTAGTCGAATGGCTAGATCTGCAGGACGTTTCCGTGGCGGACCATACAGGGATGCTCCAAAGGCTCACTACCGAGGAGATCCGCAGGCCCTTCGATTTGTCGGAAGATCTGCTGCTTCGGGTAAAGCTGTTCCGTCTGGCGAAAGACGAGCACATCCTGCTTCTGACCGTTCATCATCTGGTGTTTGATGGCGCATCCTTTGGGGTCTTCTTCCAGGAACTGAGCATTCTTTACCAAGCCTATATCGGCGGTGGTGATTCCCCGCTAAATGACCTGCCCTACCAGTACGTGGATTATTCCGCCTGGCAGGGCGAAAGCATGCAGGACGAAGTTATAGCGCAGCAGCTTGGGTACTGGCATAAACAACTTGGGGGCCGATTGCCGGTTCTGGAACTGCCAACGGATCGTCTCCGTCCATCAATTCAATCCTACAACGGGGCCAGACAGCCACTACGAATAGGTTCGGACACCCATCAGCGTCTGAAGTCATTTGGACAGCAAGAGGGTTGCACACTGTTCATGTCAATGGTATCCGTCCTGCAGGCGCTCTTGTATCGATACACCGGTCAGGATGACATCATACTGGGATCACCGATCTCCAATCGAACGTTGCCGGATTCGGAGAAGTTAATCGGCATGTTCCTCAACATGCTCGTATTGCGTACGAACCTGGAGGGTAATCCAAGTTTTCGGGAGCTTCTGAAACGAGTCAGGGATGTTACCCTCGATGCCTATTCGAACCAGGATGTACCTTTCGACCAAATTGTGAGATCCCTGCAGGTGGACCGAGATCCTAGTCGTAACCCTGTATTTCAGGTTCTGCTCCAACTCTCTCCGGCTGAGGGTTATGTGCTGGATCTACCCGGTATCTCAGTTTCGCCCATAAAGGTGGACACTGAAGCGGCTCAATTCGATCTGGTGCTGCATCTGTTTGAAGAAGAGGCTGGGATCGTAGGGCATTTCGAATACAACACTGATCTCTTTAGCGCAGATACCATGATGCGAACGGCGATTCATTTCAACAAACTTCTGGAGAGCGCATTAGCTGATCCGGATACACCCATATCCACTTTGTCTATCCTTGACGATGAGGAATTGAGGCAACTCGCACGCTGGAATGACACCGGAGCGGAAATTCCGGAGGTGGCGGGGCTGTATCAGCTTTTCGAAGCGCAGGCGACGAAGACGCCAGATGCTTTGGCCGTCACTTTCGTGAATCAGAAACTGACCTATCGTGAGCTCAATGAACGTGCCAATCAACTAGCCCACCATCTGCGAACTATAGGAGTGACACCGGACCAATTGGTCGGTCTCTTCGTCGAACGATCCCTCGATATGCTCGTAGGTGTTCTTGGAATCATGAAGAGTGGTGCGGCTTATGTTCCGCTGGATCCTGCATATCCCCAGGACCGACTTGCATTCATGCTCGCCGATTCTGGTGCCAATCTCCTCGTAACAGAGAGCACGTTACTCAGCCGACGTCCTGTAGATGACATCACTACCATCTGCCTGGATAGTGACTGGGCTCACATCGGAACGCTGCCTTCCGACAATCTTCAAGCTTTATCAGGACCGGATAATCTCGCCTATGCCATCTACACGTCCGGCTCCACCGGAATGCCCAAGGGTGTGTTGATACCACATCGAAGCGCTGTGAATTTCTTGTGGTCCATGTCCAAGAAACCGGGGCTTTGTCCTGAAGACACATTGCTGGCGGTAACGACACTATCGTTCGATATCGCAGTGTTGGAGCTCTATCTTCCGTTGTGTATAGGAGCACATTGCCATATCGTGCCCCTTGAAACAGCAGTGGATGCTGGTCAGCTGGTAAATGCGCTTGCCGAGTCAGGTGCGACAGCCATGCAGGCTACCCCGATAACGTACCGGATGCTACTCGAAGCGGACTGGCTAGGGCACAAACACCTCAAGATTCTCTGCGGCGGCGAGGCCCTTGACTCCGATCTCGCGGGCAAGCTACTTCCCCGGTGTTCTGAGCTGTGGAATATGTACGGTCCCACGGAAACGACTGTCTGGTCTATGATTCACCAGATCCGTCATGATGACGCGAGCATACTGATAGGCCATCCTATCGCAAATACTCGGGTTCATATCCTCGACGATCATCTGCAGCCGGTTCCCGTTGGTGTGACAGGAGAACTCTATATTGGTGGTGAAGGACTCGCACGCGGATATCACAATCGGCCCGATTTGACTGCAGAACGGTTTATACCCAATCCCTTTGATGATGATCAGAAAGGTCGCCTATATAATACCGGGGATATGGCTCGGCGGCGATCGGACGGAATGGTGGAGTGCCTTGGTCGGGTAGACTTTCAGGTCAAGGTGAGAGGGTACCGTATCGAACTGGGTGAGATTGAATCAGCTATGGTGGGATTTGAGGATCTCAAGCAGGCAGTCGTAGTCGCGCGG
>JABIQT010000851.1 GCA_018667995.1 Candidatus Latescibacterota bacterium | reverse complement strand
TGACGTTTCTTGGTCTTATACTTGCGGGGCACGTGGCGCTGGTAATCCACGATCTTGGGAGCGGCTTGGGCCAATTCACCGAAGAGAAATAGAGCGGCGGTAATGGTGAGAAGCAGGTTCGTGAGGCGATATATCATGGCGACGTTTCGGGAGCTGATGATGGCAGACTACCTACGGTCGGTTTCGCGAGAATCAGGGTTGAATAAACATCCTAATGGCCTTGCCTGTCAAGTGTTTAAGCGCTGTCTGATGGATCACATTCGTAAAACGCAATCAATCGTCCTCTCAGGGCGCCACCTGATACCGCACAAGACTGATAATGTGGCAATGAGCCTACCACGGAACATAATCAGTTCCGCAATTCGTTTCCTGCTGCGTTGTGCGGGCTGGGAACAACACAAAGCCTCAAAAAAGAGGGGACAGCCGGATAGACGGCGGACTATGTTTCAGCAGTGCGGGATTGCCGGTAGCGGTCCAGCGCGATCGCCCCAATTGGAAATGAAAGTCAGTACTCTCTTCTGATATGACAGAATCCCCTCCAAGTCTCGGAATCATGCGAAGATTGCGGTGCGACAATATCGCTCATACAAACGCAAAGGGAGAGCGACGCTCAATAATCTCTGAGACTACCATCCGGACGGATCACAGGCTGGCGTTGACCGTGGGACGGCGGATAGTTTTTAAGTGCCTCGTCGTTCAATTCTATCCCGAGTCCCGGCCGGTCAGGCACTATGAGATGCCCATCTCTGAGCTCGGGTATTCCGATGAAGACCTCGTCAAATGGGGAGTCCAGCACGTTGCCCTGAACGTGATGTTCAAGGATAGCGATGTTATGGACGGCAGCACAGAGATGTAGCGAGGCTGCGGCATTTACCCAGCTAAGGGGATTATGCGGCATCAGATCGACGTAGCTGGCCTCGGCCATGGCCGCGATTTTACGCACATTGGTGATACCGCCTGCGAGCGCCAGATCTGGCCTCAGGAACGCGGCCGCATTTCGGGACAGCAGATCCCGAAATTGATGAATCGTGCACAGGCGTTCTCCGGTCGCCACAGGCATGGGCAGTTGCGAGCTTACATGAGCCATGGCCTCCGCGTTATCTGGCTCGATAGGATCTTCGAAAAAATACAATCCATAGGGTTCCAGTAGCCGCCCCATTTCAATGGCTTCCGGCGGAGAGAGCAGGCAGATCACGTCGATGGCGATATCTATATCATCACCCACGGCCTCACGCACTGCGGACACATACTTCTCAGCCGTCCTGGCGACAGTGCGAAATCCCATTTTCGCGAAGGTCTCACGTGACCCGAGCGGATACATTCGCAGCACCGAGAAACCGTCTGCAACAAGGCGCTGGGCACTTTCCGCCATTTCTTCCGGACTATAGGTGCCGTAGCAGGTCGGGGTGACAAACAGCTTAACCATTTCCCGCGTAGGCCCACCGAGCAGTTGGTAAACCGGTAAACCTGCGAGCTTCCCAGTGATGTCCCATAGGGCCATGTCGATGGCACTGATGGCTGCCATAGAGTCCGCCCCACCACGGAAGAGGCTACGCCGAAACATGTGCTGCCAGTGGCGTTCGATATGGGTGGGATCCTTGCCTACCAGGTACTCTTCATGAAATCGAATGGCAGCAGCAGGAATGTATCGCCCTCCGCTGGCACTGCTGGCAGGGTGCATCTCACCCAAACCAGAGATACCATCAGAAGTATGGACCCTCACGAAGGCAAGACCACCAACGGGGATAGTTTCGATGTGCGTAATCACAACGCCACTGGGGCGCGGATCGTCCATATGCTTTGATGCCGTGGGTTTGTTCACAGTCAGTCCTGGGTATGGAGAGGAACAGTGCCTATAATCTCGAATGGGTATCAATGTGGACACTGAAACAACTCTGGTGGGAAGCGATTTACCAATATAGAAAGAACTTGCTAAAAGACAATTTTGTTTTATCTATATATCTTCGCTATTGGTAAACACTGAGGAGTGATGAGTCGGAAGACAGCTGCAAGCGCTGACCGACAATAATCATGGTACCTCACCGGCCCGCTGTGGAGTAACATGCGATGCGCGGGTATCCCCGTTTTAACCATTCTCTCGCAAATAGCTAACAAGTTCAGCCTGCTGGGCGCCACATGGCCCGAAGAACAGATATACGCAATTCGAGGAGGTGACTGTACATGCCGGAGAAATCGCCGATCATGATCGAAGCGAAGGGGCTCAGTAAGTTCTATGGTCCATTTGTAGCGATCAAAGACATGACATTTGCTATACCCGAGGGGCAAATTGTGGCTTTTCTCGGTCCCAACGGAGCCGGTAAATCCACCACGATGAAAATCCTTAGTGGTTACCTGGCTGCCAGTGAAGGCAGCGCAGCCATTGGCGGACTCGACGTAAGAACCAATCGTCTAGAAGCCTCAAAACGACTGGGGTATCTTCCTGAAAATGGGCCATTGTATCAAAGTATGACGCCGCTAGAACTCTTGGAGTTTTTTGCGGAGGCCCGCAGTCTGGATGGCGATTTCGTCGAACGACAGTTGAAAAAAGTCATCAAGCAATGCAGTCTTGAACTTATTCTGGAAAAGCCCATCGACAAACTGTCTCGTGGGAACAAGCAGCGTGTGGGTCTTGCCCAGGCGCTGCTACACGACCCGGAAGTCCTGATCATGGACGAACCTACTTCCGGCCTCGATCCAAATCAGATTCGTGAATTTCGTCACAATATTCGTGAATTGGGTCAGACCAAGACGATCCTGCTATCAACTCATATTCTCCAGGAAGCTGAAGCTGTGGCAGATCGTGTACTACTGGTGCACAACGGACGTTTGGCCTTTGACGGTTCTCCCGAGGACTTAAAGAAAAACGGCTCCCTCGAGGAAACTTTCTACGAGTTGACAAACTACGGAAGACCAGAAGAGACCAAAGCGTCCTAGTATCTGTATATAGATGAATAGATCCAATTGACAATATCCAAGAAGGTGGTGGCTTCATGAATCTCGGCTGGGGAATCACGCTGAATACGGCGGTTGTAAAGGCTATCGTGCGGAGAGATCTGCGCATGGCATTCAGCAATCCGACCGGATATGTGTTCGTGACGCTCTTCATATTTCTGAGTGCGGCAGCGGCATTCTGGCAGGACCGCTTTTTTCAAAATAACCTGGCGAACCTGGACCAACTGAATGCCGTTTTTCCATTCCTGCTCCTCTTCTTTATCCCTGCACTCACCATGGGCGTCTGGGCGAATGAAACGCGGGAAGGCACGGATGAATTGCTGTTCACGCTACCAGCGACCGACCTGGAAATAGTACTGGGCAAGTACCTGGCGACATTCGGCGTTTACACGGCGTCCCTGCTTTTGTCATTCAGCCACGTTCTGGTTTTAGCTTGGCTTGGAAGCCCTGATTACGGTCTTATGATCGGGAATTACATCGGTTACTGGTTAGTGGGCGGCGCCATGATATCAGTGGGGATGTTAGCATCCCTGGTCACAGCCAATGCGACCATTGCTTTCATCCTGGGCGCCATCTTCTGTAGCCTGCTCGTGATGGTAGATGCCTTCGCTGCTGGAATCAGCAACGGTCTCCGAGACTTGATGTCCCCCCTCGGGGTGTTTGGGGCCTTCGATGACTTTTCCCGTGGAATCGTGAGTTTTTCAGGAATACTGTATTTTCTTTCGGTCACCGCAGTAATGGTCTATCTCAATGTCACCCTAATCGGACGCCGACACTGGCCTGTGGAAGCCGACGGATACCGGATGGATATCCATCATCTTGTGCGCGCCATTGCACTGGTGATAGCCGTCATAGGAATGAACGGCATTCTTGGCAGAGCGGACGTACGTGTTGATGTAACGGCCGAGCAGATAAACTCGCTCTCACCTGAAACCTATGATCTGATCGGCGCAATATCCTCCGACAGACCGGTATATATACAGGCATTCATCAGTCCCACTGCACCCGAAGCCTATGTTCAGACGCGCTCTAACCTCATCGACGTGCTAAAGGAATTCGATGCTATCGGCGATGATAGAGTACAAGTCCAGATTCTCGACACGGAGCCCTACACACCTGAAGCGCTGGACGCCCGGGAGCGGTTCGGCATCCAGCCCCGAGAACTGCCTAATCTGGGAAGTCCAAGGTCTGGATTCACGGAGGTCTTTGCAGGCATTGCCTTTACCTCCGGTGCGGAAGAACAGGTCATTCAGTTCATGGACCCCGGACTCCCGGTAGAGTACGAGTTGGCAAGGAGCATCCGGGTCGTAGCGCGGACAGAACGCAAAAAACTTGGCGTCCTCCAAACCGAAGCACGTCTTTTCGGAGGTTTTGATTTTCAGACCATGCAAAGTTCCGCGTCGTGGCCTGTGGTGGACGAGCTCAGGCGCCAGTATGAACTCGTGGAGGTGGCTCCGACCGACGAGTTCGCAACGGACCTTGATGCGCTGCTCGTGGCGCTTCCATCGACCCTGACGCAAGAAGAGATGGACAGATTACGGCAATATATTGTGGCCGGTAACCCCACGG
>JABIQT010000420.1 GCA_018667995.1 Candidatus Latescibacterota bacterium | reverse complement strand
TGTCATCAGCAAGGAACCGTCGGAATCTACGATTACGGAGCTCATAAACTGGAATTCAGGGCCATTTCCTATTCCGGGACCAGACACAATCATACGATCACCAGTGGGAAGGGAAACACGGATTACCCTCGTAGTTCCCGAGACAATTAGGTCGCCATTGGACTCGATAGCGATGGAACGCGTCTGGGTCAGTGCCTCGCCCACCCCGGTGGAAGCTCCGGAGACTATTGTGCGATCACCCGTTGCAGGATCCACACGGAATATGGCGGCAACGGAAGGATCAACTACCAGAATCGTTCCATCGCTATCAACATCGAGTCCGAGAGGACTAAGAAACCCCGTACCGTTCCCAGTCCCGTCCCCTGATATTAATGTTCTGTCGCCTGTAACTGGATGTACGCCATATAGAGCTTGATTACCCGGATCTGATATGTAGACCACCGTTGGCGAACCATATGCCATCCCGCGAATGTCGACAAATGTAGGACCACTGCCTGTGGTAGCGTCTGATATTATGGTTCGCTCACCAGTCGTACCGTCGATGTGGAAGAGGGCATCAAGCGAAAGATCCGAGACCCAGAAGTCTCCTGTCGGGTCGATATCTATAAACTGGCCAAAAACGATATTCGGTCCGCCGCCCCAGTTGGAACCATTGGAGAAATAGGCTCTGTCACCGGTATCGGGATCGACTTGAAATACAGCATTCGGATTGTGATCCAAGAAGAAAATAGTCTGAGCATCAGCTTTGAGAGGGCCAAGCAACACGCCACACGCCAAAATAAAGCTCAGATTCCTTATGCTATGCATGGAAGTAGCCTCCAGGGGCTCAAACTGCGCAAGTAGTCATGCCTCATTTCAAGACTGTTCCCCATTTCAAATCCAAACGGGCTTCGAAATAGTGAGGTTGAGACGCAGACCACAGATTGTTATGCTTGGTTGATAGTAAGATATATCTTATATCTTGTGCTGAAAATGATGCCCGTCACGATGCACAATCGCCGAAGTTACACCAGTCAATCCGCATCGCCCGGCCCGAACCTTGGTAAGTGTGCGTTTCACAGAGCATTCATCTTGCGAAATGGTGAATTACTGCCAAAACACATCTCTCCATCCACCTGCCTTCTTCAGGAGCCTGATATTGAGTCAATTGGGCATTCCGGTTCGGATGTCAAAGCAGAGCCCGTTGGAGATCCTATCGGCACGTTTGTGTGCTTACCACTTGGTCTGCCAGATCGGTTATCTCGGCACACATGGTAAGTCGTTTGAGCCATTCGGCAGGTATATGTGACATGCCGTAGTACGCCCCTGCCACCTGACCACAGATTGCGGCCGTGGTGTCGGCGTCGTCGCCCAGATTAGCCGCTTTGAGGATCGCGGCACGGAAATCGTCTGTTCCTGAGAAACACCACATCGCCGCTTCGAGACTATCGACGACATATCCTGTTCCGCGAATATCGATCTCTGTTTTCGTTGTATAGTCGGCACGAGCGATTGATGTTATCTTAGATTTCCCGAATGAACGGCCTGACTCCCCAAGAATCACCTGTTCCTTGGATTCGCCCACCAGGGCCCGACGAATGATCAATGCGAGCAACCGACAGGCATCGAGACACTCTGTAGCCCCGTGGGTGGTACGAGAGCTCCTGACCGCATAGTCTTCCATTTCATCCGGGGCATCTTCATAGTACATCGGAATGGGCGCAAGCCTCATGATGCTCCCATTTCCAGCAGAATCGGTATCTTTCGATCCGGCGAAAGGATCGCCAACGTTAACATACCGGTTAAGAGCCGCGGCGACCGTATTACCTATACCAAAACATACACCGTTGCTGCTTAAATACCCTCTGTGCGACCAGTCGAGGTAACGCCGCATCTGATCATGGGCATCGAAACCGTGACACGCCACGAGACTCGTGGCAAGACAGAGAGCCATGGACGTGTCATCAGTCCATTGCCCTGCTTCCAGACTAAAGGGACCTGATCCTGTCATATCCATCACGAGTGGAAAAGTACCGCGAGCGCAAAACTCAACGGTTGTGCCTACAGCATCGCCCACCGCCAGTCCAAGTAGACAACCGCGTGTTCGATTGAGATCCACCATGAGAAAAGACCAGGCAAGTTCCTTTATTGATAGAATTCACACGAATATAACTTCAGCAAAAGCTACAGTCATGAAAAATCGTATCCGCATGATGCACCGGACTCCGTGGGAATAGATCCGGCGCTCCCGCCAGTGGATCCTTGCCCAGTACTTCGAAGTCCTGACCGCTTGCCTACGTATAGATTGACGATTAATTTTGACTGTTCAATCTACAGATATCTAAACACGTGAGGAATTACTCTATGGGTAAAATACGCCTCGGTATCATTGGCTGCGGTTGGGTGGCGCCATTTCACGTTTCCGCATTGAATAATCTCGCTGATCAAGTCACCATCGAATAGGTCGCAGATACGAACGAGGTGCGGGCCCGGTCCGTGGCCGAGGGTGTGACCACAAACCCGACAAGTCAGAGTGCTGACAGACTACAAAGAAGGTCTGCAAGCCGTGGACGCGGTGTCCATACTGCTGCCCCACCATTTGCATCACCCCGTCACTGTGCAGGCGCTCGCGGCCGGCTGCCACGTGCTTCTGGAGAAACCATTTGCCCTCAACCTGGCTGAAGCCGACGACATGATAGCCAAAGCTGAAGCGGCAGGCCGTGTTCTAATGATAGGCTATCCGCACAGGTATCGCAAGAGTACGAGATTCCTTAAGAAGGTGGTCGACTCGGGGCGATTCGGACGTCTATCAATGCTCGACGCAATGATGGACGAGGACCAACGAAAATACGTGGGTGGATGGCTCGCCGAGAAGGCCAAACTTGGCGGTGGCGTGTTTTTCTCGGCTAGCCCTCGCATGCTTGATGTAATGATGTGCCTGGCCGGGGACATACAGACGATAACAATGGTGGGCACGCATGGAGGATTAGCCATGGAAGGTGAGGATACAGCGCTATCGGTCATGAAATTCAGATCCGGCGTAGTGGGTTCCACACGACATACATGGTTCTCAGCAGCCCCAGGAGTTTGGTTTCACTTGCGCGCATTTTTTGAGAATGCTACGCTGACATTGACCGTAAATCCTCTGGCAGATCTTGCCACGCAAGGCCATCTCTGCCCGGGGCAAACCGAGATCTCTGTGGTGGGCTCCGAGAACGGGATTCTGCTTGAAAGCGGGGAGGCCCTCGATTTTACCGAAGAAGTGCGTCATTTCCTGGATTACGTTACGGATAACGTGCCCTGTCAAACGGACGGCCCCGCCGCACGAAAACTTATGGCCGCGGTGCTTCAAGCCTATGACAATGCGGAACGGGAGGGCGGCTGAAAGACTCGGTGATGAGAAGCCCGGAGGAATCCGAGAACTATCGGAATGGCAAATACCTGATTTCTACATCCTGCGACAGCTTCGTAACCAGCTTAACGAGGTCAGGGCGGCCATCAGGTATATCTTTCTGGGTAACCCCGTCGGGCGTAACAGTGACCG
>JABIQT010000348.1 GCA_018667995.1 Candidatus Latescibacterota bacterium | reverse complement strand
GTTAACGTTGGTCAATGCCGCCGAACGCGTTATAGGAGTCGGTATCAAGAGCGCCCGCACCATAAAACTGCGGGTGTCGTTGACGGTTAAGCTAAATCCGATCTTCACATCTACTATTCAGATCGGTGAAACCGATCTTGAATTGGACGTGGTGAATCGTATCAGCGACATTGAGCTGCCGTCCGATGAAGGTCTTCCGACCATTCCTGGTATAGAAAAAAGTGAGATCCGGTCTGCGCTTGAGTCCATCATCGGAGACCTCGGCGATCTGCGAACCTTGCTCCCATCGGCTGCCATCGACGACGATGACATCACGCTGCTTTTCAACATACGTAACATAAACGCCACCAACACCAGTGCCGTCAAAATCGATCCGGTGACGGTAAACGGAAGCCCGGAGGATGTGTACTTCGTGCTGCGTATGCAGGTCGAGAAGAACGGTGAAATCAGGGACCGATTCGACTTCAAACCGGGGCACCCCATGACCCTATGGATGCCTGTAGGCACCTTGCAGGACCTGATCAACAACTCTGGATTTACAGGTGTGAATCTTCAGGATCTGGCCATGGCCTTTGCCACGCCTACAGGATTTACCCGTGAGGGCATTTTTACGGAATACGATGGGGACAAGTCGGAACAGATCACTCGAATCACCCATCTGTCTGATCTCGTGGGTATCAATCAGAATCAGGTAGGATTGCCTCCTGAGGCCAAGATCTCTCTGGGCCCCGCTGTCGATCCAGATACCACTTTTGCATCTGTCTTCTGGCAAACGAGCGCCGCGACGGACAGCAAACTGCTCTTCTCAGATTCACAAGCAAGCGTCGAGGCGGGTACCGCCGATTCCGCATTCACGGCAGCAGATTCTGTAGGCGTAACCCGCCATGGCGTGCGCATAGACGGTCTGACGAAGTTTGTGAAGTACTTCTTCCGCATCCACGCCACCGATCCGTTTGGTCGGACATCCTTTAGCGCCATCGATTCGTTCCGAACCCTTGGCGTACCTGATCTGCAACCGCCTATTATCGATATACTACCTTCGGTGCAGGATCTGCGGCCCGACCAGGTTACGATCATATGGGGAACAGATCGGCGCGCGACCAGCGAGGTAACCCTGGATACTACCGCGGCGTTTACTGGACCGACGGTGGTGAGCGATTTCGACCCGGTGCAGAATCACTCAGTCGTGGCAAGCGGGCTACTTGCGGGTAAGAAGTACTGGTATGTGGCCTCTTCCGCCGCGGCGAATCAAAAAGTAGTCGGTGACACACTAACGTTCACCACCCCAAATTCGCAGGATACGACGGCGCCGGTCATAACAACCATCCCACCCTTTGTGGATCCCGGTTCGATTACGGCCACTACCGCGCAATTGGACTGGACCACCAATGTGGCAGCCAACTCCGTGGTTACTTTCTGGCAAGCAGACAGTACGGATACGTTGACGGTGGTCGAGCCGGCCGAGAACACCAACCATTCGATAAACATCACCGGCTTGACGGCCGGCACCAAATATCTCTACCAGGTGCGCTCGGACCGAGCGGCGAACAACACGTCGGTCAGCAGTATTACGCTTATGTTCAGAACCCGGCAGGACGCGGCCTCATTGAGATTCAGGCGCGATCCTGCACTGGGTTACATAGCCGACACCTTCGGACTGCTTCGCTGGCGCGCCAATCGTCCCCATTTTGGTACGGTATACTTCCAAGTGGACGACGGTTCGCACACGCTGGACCTTCTCGAAGGCTACCATAAGGCAGACACGGACACGTGGATTCAGAGGATTTAACGGCGTGCAGTTAGGAAACCTGCCGGCCGGATCGGCGATACTTTACGTGGTCGTGCTGTCGGCACCGGGATCGGACGATGTCATATTCCCACAGGGAACAGCGCTACCCAAAATGGTAATAGGACCGACCGGAGAACTGGTTCCCACTGGCGTGGTGCAGATCCCTGGTGCCAACGGTCGCTTTACCACCAACACAGCGCCCGACAGCCAGTCTCCGGTGATACTCGCGGGACCCACCGTGATCTCAAACTCAAACGATCAACTTGTGATCCAATGGGAAACAGACGAACTGAGCACCAGTCAGGTGGACTTCGGTACCGACAGCTCGCTCGGTAACACGGTTACCACTTCCGACCCGGTGACATTGCACCAGGTGACCTTGCCGAACCTTAATGTCGCGACCTCATATACCTATACGGTATCTTCGATAGATCCCAGCAGCAATCCTCCAACGACAAGCTCACCGGCCGTCGGTGTTACCTCGTTGGTAGCCGACACGACGCCACCTACAATCGACGAGGCCTCGATTGCCGAAACCCCGTCCGATGTGGCTACCATCATTCAATGGAGCACAGGTGAAGCCGCTAACTCCGAGATCCAGTACGGGATCAGCGCGGATAGTTTAACGCAGTCCGCGTTAGACGCCTCACCGGTAACATCTCACAGCATGACACTCACTGGACTTGCTGCGAGCACACAGTATTTCTACCGCGTCCTGGCCACCGATGCCAGCGGCAATGGCCCCTCTCAGAGCGCAACTGGCACGTTCACCACGGAGGGGGCCCCTAACACGGGAGCACCAGCGATCTCCGAGGTATCGGCGACGGCGCTGGCCACCTCAAACGGCGTGAGTATCATCTTTAACTGGACTACAGACATCCTCGCGACGAGCTTGGTGGATTACGACACGCAGTCCAGTTTGGCCACCAAGCAGGCCGTGGGTGATAACACACCTACCAGAACCCACTCACTAACAGTCGGAGGCCTGTCGCTTAGTACCACCTACCACTACAGGGTCGGTTCCAATAACGCCTTCGACGCCCAGGGCACAGCCATATTGAGTCCCGTTTCAGGCAGCCCAGCGGCCACGAAAGACACGCCGTCTGCCATAGACAGTAATGCACCGACCACGCCTACCAACGTGACCGCCAAGCCAGGCGACGACGCCGTGAGCCTGTCCTGGACGGAAAGCTCGGATACCGACTCCGGGGTCAAAGGGTACAACATAAGCCGGGGAGGAACCGAGATCGCTTCAAATGTAGCTACAATCAGTTATGTGGATAACAACGCTTCTAATGGTAACGCGGTTACCTACACCGTCGTGGCTACAGACCTTGCCGGAAACATCAGCGCACTGTCTACGGCGACTTCAAGCGTGACACCCGCAGTCGATCAGGTGCCTTCCAAGCCTACTGTATCGGCCACCAGCGATACGGTCTCGCTCAAGCCGAATCTAATCGCCGACAATGCCACAGCAGTCAGTGGAGATGCTACGCGCGCCACGCTCACCTATGAGTTCCAGGTATCATCGGACATCGCGTTCTCAACGATTGCGGCTTCAAAAACGGGTATCACAGAGGGATCTGTCACCAATCCAACCCATTGGCAGGTCACGGATCCGGGTCAGACGGACGAGATCGCTTTGGCGGACGGGACAAAGTACTGGTGGCGGGTACGAGCCAATGATGGCTTTTTCAATGGCGTCTGGTCGGACACAGAGTCTTTCGTGACCAGTGTTTCCAAACCACTGTCAGTAGAGGTTTCTGCCCTGGCGGCCGAGTCCGATAAGGGTGTTGTAGTGCTTACCTGGTCTGTTGGACGTGTGGAGCCGGCGCTGGCAGGTTTTCATGTTCTCAGAAGTATTATCGAGGATGGGGATTATGTACGACTCACCAATGACTTAATCGCTGTGGATGGCATATTTGAATATCGGGATGGCGCGGTAACTGTGAACCAACAGTACTTCTACATCATCGAAGCCAATCTTGCGAACGGCCAGACGGACCGATTTGGACCGATCAGTCTTCGGGTCGATGCGCCAGGCACCTTCGCGCTCAGGCAGAATGCCCCGAATCCGTTCAACCCAGCGACCACTATACGCTTCGATCTTCCAAAGCCGGTCACGGTCACGCTAATCGTGTACAATATCCTGGGGCAGGAAGTTATCCGACTAATCAACAATGAGTCCATGGAAGCAGGCTTCCACGAAATCAACTGGAACGGTCAGAACCGATCGGGACGGTATACCGCCAGCGGTATCTACATGTATCGCATAGAAGCCGGAGCGTTCAGCAAGGCGCGCAAGATGTTGCTGCTGAAGTAGAAAAGATAGGCGGTATTCACAATCGAGAAACAGTTTTGCGGATTCTACTCGTCTATCCAGAGATGCCCGACACCTTTTGGGTGTTGAGACATTTCCTAAAGCTCACGGGAAAAAAGTCCCTTTATCCACCACTGGGTTTGCTGACGGTAGCCGCCATGCTACCTAAGGAGTGGGAAAAACGGCTCGTCGATACTAACCTGCGACCATTGACCGATGAAGATTTGACTTGGCCGGATTATGTGTTCTTGAGCGCGATGAATGTGCAGGAACCCTCCGCCCGACAGATTATCGCCCATTGCCGTGAAGCTGGCGTCAAGGTAGTCGCGGGTGGCCCCCTGTTCACCCATGAATATCTTCAATTCAACGATATTGCGCACTTTGTGTTGAATGAAGCCGAGCTCACACTGCCCCAGTTTCTGAAGGATCTGGAGCAAGGCGAGCCGGAACCGGTATATCAGTCGGACGAGTACGCCAATGTGCACGAGACTCCCATTC
>JABIQT010000261.1 GCA_018667995.1 Candidatus Latescibacterota bacterium | reverse complement strand
TGGATTGTAAAGGCACTGCTGCTGAGGTTCGGAGGCGTCCAGCTCTACAAGAAACTGCAGCCACTTATAATCGGAATGCTCGCAGCATACGCCATTATGGTCTTCATGTCCTGGATGGTGGACGAAATCTGGTTCCCAGGCAATGGCCATCTGGTGGATGACTGGTAGGATTGAGGACAGCTAGCCTGATAGCACATCGGGGCTCCGATTACGAATAGCAAGAGCAGAATCCATCAATTCAATAATCGACCTACAGTTCCCCTAACACCTGTTTCACCACATCCAGCCCCACCTTCTTACTCCAGGCCCCGATCAGACGGTGGTAGATCGGCCCCGGTGTGCCATTACCAATTTGGATACCGTTGATCCGTGTACACGGGGCCATACAATATGGTGTGGTGGAGAGAAACGCCTCATCAGCATTGGCCACATCATGAATCTGAAGATCCTGTTCCAGAAATTCAATTCCTTCCTCAATGCAGATCTCGATGACTTGCTGGCGGCTCACGCCCGGAAGTATATTTCGTAGGGTAGGGGAGAGGACCTTGCCATCGCGGACAATTAAGAAATTCGCTCCAGAAGTCTCAGTGATATTTCCTTCAAGATCCAATAGGAGCGTGATGGCTTTGGGGTCTGAGAGATGGGTCTCGCGATCGGCAAGATACCAGTGCATCCGGCTCCGATTCTTCATTTTGGGATCCACGCACTGGGGCGGCACATGGCGCGTTGAGGGGGTTATGACGTGTATTCCGGTTCGAAAGTATTCAGCCCAGAGCTGGAATGGCATGGGAAACGTATGCATGCATACCGTCGGCTTCATGCTCTGCTGTCCAGCTGCCGACCCAGCGTAGGCCGAGAATTCACCAGGCGTCACGAAGTGAATCAGCCCCAACTCCGCGTCCTCAGCAATTAAAGCGGCATTCTTCGTTGTGATCTCGACAGACAGTTCTATCACATCCTGCCTTGATAGCCCGATATCGAGGTCCATGTATTTCAACGATCGAAACAGACGATCCACATGATCTTCAATTCGAAACAGTTCTTTACCAAAGGTGCGTGTCATCTCCGTGGTTGTCGCACCCAAGACTATTCCCGCATCGTAGACCTTTAGGCCGGCTTGCGATTCCGGAATCAGTTTTCCGCTAAGATATACCAGAGGCTCGTTCATTAGCCATCCTTACCGTTTAAATTTGCGGTCAAGTTCTTCCACTGGGACACGAACCACCACGGGCCTGCCGTGAGGACTTGCATAGGGCATCTCCGTCGCGAACAGGTCGTTGATCAAAGCATTCATCTCCTGCTGCGACAGGGCAACACCTTTGGTGATTCCGGCACGGCTTGAAAATGCCGCAGCCATACGTTCTATTGGATCGAGGCTTGATGTCTGCATATTCGTCAACTCGTCAAGCACCTGTTGAAAGAGGGCATCCCCGTTCTCCTGACGCGCCAGGCTGGGAACGGCGTCGATAACGACCGTCTGCCCCCCAAACATTTTCACACTAAAACCTATCCGGTCAAAAAGCTCCGCGTGCTCAACGACGAGATTGTATTGCGACATGGCCAGATCAAGTGTAATCGGAAAGAGCAGTTGCTGAGATACACCCGATGCATTCTTGAGGTCGGAGAGAGCCTGCTCGAATAGTACCCGTTCATGCGCGGCGTGTTGATCAATGATGACCAGACCGCCCTTTATCTGAGCAAAGATGTACGTTCTGTGCAGTTGCCAGAGAGAGATCAAATCATTAGTACTGTTTTGATCGGCGCCGGCAGATTCCTCGTCATCCTCACCCTCCGAGGATTTGTTCGGGTCTGAGGAATTCACATCGACATCCGCGCGGGAACCAGAATCACCGGTCCACGGATCCGGGCTCCGCGGAGCTCGTTTCATTGCGTTGAACAGGTCAATCTGCCCCTTAGGCCTGGAATCTCCGGGAGTTCCAGCCGGTGCCGCGAATGCACCCTGACTACCGACCGGTATATCAGCGGCGGTGATGGTCGAACCTGAGGTCGAGTTCTGCGTGAACTCCGGGACTACGTCTGATTGCTGTAAAGCGAGTCTGATAGCTCGCAATGTGCGTTCGTAAATCAAGGAGTCGTTTGAGAAGCGTATTTCACGTTTGGTGGGATGTACATTCACATCAACCTGATCCAGGTCAATGGACATATACAGGATCGTAAACGGATAGCGCTCTCTGGGAAGCAGAGAACCGTAACCTTCGTATACGGCATGATTCAGCATTCGACTTGTAACTGGTCGTAAGTTAACAAATATATTCTGGTTGGTCCGTGCAATGCGCGCCGAATCGGGGCGGCTTATGAATCCCGTAATCTGAACCGTGCCGTCCTCAAATGTCACCGGCACCATCTGATTCATAAGAGTATCCCCGATAACGGCCTTAGCCCTCGCATGCGTATTGGTCACAGAGGACAGTGACACAACCTCCCGGCCATCGGAGATAAATGTGAAGGCTATTTCAGGGTAGGCAAGTGCCGTCGTAGTAACGGCATTTCCAATATGGCGCTGCTCCGTATCCGCCCCGCGGAGAAACTTCCGCCTGGCGGGCACATTGTAAAAGAGGTGTGACACAGAAATCGTCGTGCCAGAAGCTCTTCCCACATCGTCGACGCTAAGAATGGTACCGCCATCTATTCGAATCCGGGTTCCAGCGACGCCATCGGGAGTATTCGTGGTCAATTCCACCTTTGCCACGGATGCAATGCTCGGAAGCGCTTCGCCGCGAAAACCAAACGTGCCAATTTTCTCCAGATCCTCGCTATCGCGGATTTTGCTTGTGGCGTGGCGATCGAAGGCGAGTATCGCATCGTCACGACCCATTCCGCAGCCGTTGTCCGTGACCTTC
>JABIQT010000839.1 GCA_018667995.1 Candidatus Latescibacterota bacterium | reverse complement strand
CTGCTGGTTCGTCTGTTTTACTTCCTTGAGCACGCCTGCAGCAGTCCAATAGGGCTAAAAACTGACTACTGATGCACGGCTGCATGCATGCTGTCTCGCCCTTTTATTCTATTCGGGGCCTCTGCTAGTGTCAAGAATAAAGCAGGTTGACGTGCAGTCGCTCAGGCGTATCTTAGCGAGGCATTTTCGGCACGAAATCTCTAGCGTACGAGATGCCAGATTTGGTCTCGGCCGCGCCTTGTCACAGGACCAATGATGAGTCTGCTTAAGACAACAGGTCAACCATCGGCTGAGGGGCAATCTGGGGGGGATCCGGGAGGATCCGCCGGGGATCTCTCGAATGGCGGGCTGGCCTCCGGAATGACACGCCGTGCTGTCATCACTGGGCTGGTCCTTGCAGTCGGTCTATCATGGTGGACAGTGCATGCTTCGTTCATGGCGCACTCCTCGTACCTCACGCTCACACACCTGCCAGTAGCGGCCCTGTTCCCATTTTTCTTCATCGTATTCGTCTGCAATGGGTTTCTGAAACGTTTCGCACCGCGTTACATGTTCAGCGGTCCCGAACAGATTATCATATTCTTTATCGTATTCAGCGCCTCTGCCATTCCCGCCTGGGCCTTTTCAACTTACTGGGTGTCCATTCCTTCCATTCCGTTCTACTATGCGAATTCGGAAAACCGCTGGGTAGAGCTATTTTTCGAATATCTACCTTCCTGGCTGATCGTACCGGATGGAATGAATACCGTCAGGTGGTTCTATGAAGGCTTGCCCACCGAGGGTGCATCCATTCCCTGGCGCTTCTGGGTCGTTCCCATCGGTTGGTGGGGCACATTCTTCCTCGCTCTTTTTTTTGTGTCCGCTTCCCTCATGGTTATCCTGAGGAAGCAGTGGATAGAGCGCGAGCGACTTACATTTCCTCTAGCCAAGCTTCCCGTGATGCTGGTGGAAGAGAGCGACCCTCCGGCTACCCTTCCCAAAGTCGCACAGAATAAGGTATTCTGGCTCGGATTCGCCTTTCCACTCTTCATCGTGTTGTGGAATATCCTATCCTATTGGAACCTGGTGGCGCCGATTCCTCTCGGCGGCGAAAGCCGATTCGCGATCGCACTCGCACCGTCATTTCCTCCCATCAGTTTCAAGATCAACTTCGCATTTATCAGCATCGGTTTTTGTACGGAGTTGAATATACTCTTCAGTATATGGGTCTTCTTCCTCCTATCGACCATTCAAATGGGGATCATGAGCCGGATTGGTGTGCCGTTGACCACGGAGATTGTAGGTGCGCAGCATCTTGGTGGATTCTTCATGTATACCCTTTTCGGAATCTGGATGGCTCGTAGACACCTGGCGGACGTCTTCCGGAAGGCGGTGGGGCGGGGAGATGACGTCGACGATTCTGGTGAATTTTTCTCGTACAGGATCGCCGTCGGAGGTTTGTTTTTTGGCCTTCTCTATATGGTGTTTTTCCTCTCTTCAGCAGGAATGTCATTCGAGGTCATTGCCATCCTGCTCACCACTGCAATGCTGCTATACATCGGAGTCACCCGAATCGTTGCCGAGGCAGGGCTGATCTACCTGGATCTTCCCTATAATGCCCAGGACTTCACAGTCTTTACACTTGGTTCCGCCAATATGCAGCGTTCCGATCTGACATTGCTGTGTCTTTGCCAGACATTTTCACGCAATTGGCGCACGCTCGGGATGTGCGCCATGGCTCATCTGAATAAGGTGGGAGAAGAGACTGGTGGTACAAAACGTGGGACTTTCTCGGTCATCACAGTATCCCTTGCTCTCGCAGCTGTCACTTCGCTAATCTACACCATATACCTCGGGTATGCCACCTCAGGCGCCGATGGTTTCGCGGACGCCTTCGGCAACTCAAAAACCGGCTACAACGCACTCATCACATGGATAAATAACCAGAAGCAATTGACTGGCGGCGAATTTACTGGGCTTGGATTGGGTGGGCTAATTGGTTGGCTGTTAATACTAGCTCATCATCGGCTACCTTGGTGGCCGTTACATCCCATTGGCTGGGGCGTGGCGCGAACTTGGGG
>JABIQT010000836.1 GCA_018667995.1 Candidatus Latescibacterota bacterium | reverse complement strand
GATGAGCTCTCGTATCGTATGTGGTTTTTCGAGTGGAGGGGCCGAAGGATTAACTGTACTTGTGGACTGCTCTACAGATGCTCTGCTTTTGGCGCGCCTGGAGATTTCCTGCATGACCAATTCATATCGTTCAGGGAATTTAGCACGATCCATGTTATGGAGGATGTCATTTAGTTCATACGAAGCGTACTGGCCGATCGTATTCGTGTAGGATGCAATGTCGTCCATAGGGAACTCCGACCTTCATATGACCTCTTCAAAGTCGCAGATCCCGGTCAGGTAGTCATAGCTCTCCCGCGCCGCGTCTTCAGGGGTCATGATTTGGGTGAATGCCTGATGTACGGTTACATATCCACTATACTCGATATCCGCCAACCCTTCGAAAAGTAACGGAAAATCGATACCGCCAGGATCCTGTAACTTTATGGGATCGTGCGGTACCGTGCCCCGTGTCCAGGTATCCAGGGAAATACTGCCGCCCGGTCGACGGATATGGTTCTGCAAATACACATTGAAAAGATGAGGTGCGAATGCCTTGAGGGTTTCCTTTCCGTAATCCTCTCCGCAGAGATCGAGATTTGCCGGCTCATAGATGATACCGAAGTTCTGGCGTCCTACGCGAGCTAGGACATCGAGCGAGCCGCTAACTGTCTCGAAGAGACTCAACGTGTGCGACTGGTGGGCAATCCGGATCCCTCTTTCCTGCGCCTCGTCACAGGCCCGTTGTGCCCAGATTATGTCTTCATCGGATTTCATGCCTATACGAATCAGATCCGACTGAAGCAGTTCTGTCAGGTCAAGGTACGGCGTGATGTTACGAAGTGCATCCGGCGCATGTTCGTTGTTAATCGGGATGGGGAAATCGCCGGTTACCATGGACACGGCGAGAGAGCGAGCCATGGTTTCCCGATGCACGCTGGCGATATCCTGCAGCGGTGTTTGGATGCCCGCTTGCGATGCCCGCATGCATACTGCCTGGTAACCTGTATCAGAGGCGAGGTCCGCGACACTCGCATACGAGCGAATAGCCTCTTTCTTCGAGTGAGGTGACTCGGCGACTCTGACGGAGAGGGATAGTCTCACGAGTCTATTCGTCCTACTTCAGGCGAGTGTACGTAGAGGTCCATGTCAGCATCTCACCGGGATTCTCGGTATCCGGGCGTTCTCGCGTTCTCTGCATGGCATCGCCTTCAACGGTCACCGATGTCGTAGTTGCTATGCCCACTCCGCTTGGGTCGCGGGAGATTGCGGGCGTAAGTGTCAACTGGCCGCCGGCGAATTCATAGCTACCGGTGCTGGCATCAAATGAGTCATAGGCGTCGAGTTTCTCCAGATTTGTGGGCGGATTGCTGTATAGCCGATCGGACTGCATCCAGATTTGACTATACTGCCCACCGGTAAGTATCAGACGTCCCAGTCCGGCATTCTCAATGGTACTCGTTTCGCTGGTAGTAGTGACGGATATGGCTGAGAGTTGCCAGGTACCCTCTATGGGAGACACAGATCCACCACATGAGACACCAATAAGTCCTGCCACCATCACCGCAATGAACAACTTAAGTCGCTGCATAATTCACCTCGTATATATGTTATTGTCGGCCTTGGTCGGTTATGGTAAACTTGCCTCGCCGCCCAACAGTGTCAAGTGTAAATGTCTACAGAATCTCAAGACCAGACAAAGACCTCAGGTTCATCGGGTTCGTAACCAATAAACGTGGCGAGTACGACCCTGGGATCATTGCCTTGAAGCGCCGGGACTTCATGTATCAAGCGTGTATTGAAGAAGTACATGTCCCCTTGTTCCAGCTCCGATCGGTAGTGTGAAATGTCTTCATTTCTGGCGTATTCGTGAAAGGTGTCTGCCGCAATATGCTCTTGGATTTCCGGCGTCCATAGGCACCGGTGTACAATGGACTGTGAGCTTCGACCTTCATGCACCGCGTTCTGCATACACAACACCCCGGCGAACTGATTACTAAATCTTGAAACGGCGTAGTTGAATCGCTTTTCACGCAGTACCACGTGGTCGATGTGCGGTTTGTAGGTGTGCCCGCCGTAATGCACACGGAAAATGGCAGGGCCGTATTGTCTGCCATCGGGCTCCTCGGCAGTCTTAACGATCTTGTCCTTTGCCAAAGTCTGTAAGGCGTCATACATCATCTTTACAGGATTGTCCAAGCCGTCGAATAGCGTGTTGAACAATCCATGAGTTTCAGCGGAATGGGCAAAGAACGACTCCTGGTCCCGACCTTTGTTTCCAAGGCTTGTCCCAATATCTATCCGCATCCGAGGGTCTTCCTTGGCCGCTTCGCTATCGCCAGGATCGCGCATGAGACCTCGATCAATAAAACGTTGAACTAAAGCGTCACACTTACGCGGATCGAAAGCGCTTCGTAGCAGTATCGCCGGGACCTCTGCCTCAGAAAGTGACTTCAGCGGATCGGAATTGGACGTCAATACCGCATCCAGATCTGGTCCTAACGGTACCCAATCATCGTGTCTCATCTCCGCTCCCATTGGCGAGGTTACGAGGAATACAGGTGAATGTATAGTAGGAACTTTATCTAGGTCGATGCTGGGCTCTACCGCAAGTCAAAATGACAGCATACACAATTATATATGGGATTTCGCGTTACTTCTCTGGTAAAGTGTCCAGGTGAAATCATAGTCTCGCACGAATGCGATATCGGCATTTCCAACGTGATCTGATTCTGAGTCGTTCGGATTGTACAGTGACCGGGATGGTCTCCATCAGCTTGCAGCCGATGATCTCACATGCGCCACGTGACGCTCTATTGTCGGGATTGCACGTGATCCAAAGAGGATTCAGGTCGTGATGAAGCGCCAATGCAACGAGCAACCTGCAGCTTCTGGCTGCGTATTGGTTGCCCCGGTGCTCAGACGACACATCGTATCCCACGTGGCCCGCCACGGAGATGAGCGCCTGTGGATTGCCAACGCGCAGTTCGATTCGACCTAAGGTGACCCCGATCTCGACCAAGCGCATATCGTATTTGCATGTCGGAAAATAACCAAGAGTCGAATTGCCGGGGTACTTCCCGATCAGTACAAGTACGAGATTGTCGTCGACCAACGGGCCGAGATCGAAGAATACGAAAACACTATCCTCTGCGACTATCCATAATCCTTCCTGAAAACACGTATGTCTCGGCTGACCCGAAACCCGACTGAATGATAGAGTTCGAAAGCAGAATTCCGATAGGAATCCGTTTCGACGAGTACTTCTTCTGCACCGCGAGCCCACATGCGTGAGAGTGCTTCATCCAACACGGCACGTCCCAGTCCTTTTTCCTGAAAATCCGGATGTACTCCTAATGGTTCTATCTGACCGGTCAGCACGGTGTCCGATTCTGCGAGCCATCCCACACAAAATGCGGCCAGTCGATCGTCTGGAGAAATCACGACGAGGTCCAGGTCCTTCAGATATTCAGATCTTCGTAAGGTGCTATCTCGCCAGGCTACACGCATATTTTCACTGCCGAATGCCGCCCGGTGGACATCCACGTAGGCAGGCGTTTCCCTTTCACCATCAAGGGGTCGGATGGTGAATCCCTTCTTAATAGCGTGATGAGACCGCACCTGTGGTGGCTTTATGTGCATAAGAATCTGGGACCAGGAGGAATCACCGACGTCGGCTTGACAGGCAAATCCCCGGCGTTCAAATATATCGATTAGATGTAGTTGATCGGAAAAGACTGTAATGTACCAGCAGGGACGTCCAAACTGTGTTTCCATCATCTGATGAATGCGATGCTCTGCCCAATCCAGAATCTCAGCGTACAATCGAATGGAGGCACCTGAAGCGCAAGCAATATCGACATTCCAGAATGGGGTCTGCAATGCAGCCCAGGCAAGGATGTCACCGTTCGCGTCTTCCCAGAGTTTCGTGTTTTCTGTATCCTCGAACGCCCAGGAACTAAGCCTGTATGGCAAGTCCACAGTATGAACGTGCTGCTCCGGCGCTCTGTGGACGAGTTCCATCATCCGGGCAAAATCTGATTGCCCTCTGAAGGGAATGGGTGTTGCAGAATGTGAATTCATGAAGGTATCCAATGACGGGATTATTCGTATAGGAAGCAGGCCGCAGATCGATCGCCGTCTATTGGAAATAAGCCAGGGCGCTCCTCCGCACATCTCTGCATACGATCCGGGCATCGCTGATAGAACGGACACCCCGGAACCGAATCCTGCTCATCTTCGTCCTGCGTCGATAGCCCTGTGTCAACGTCCCAGCGAACGGCCGGATCGGGTACAGGTATCGATCTAATCAACTCTTGGACGTAGGGGTGTTTCGGAGCGTCTATAATTGCCCTTGTATCTCCACGTTCCACCGTCATGCCCTGGTACAGAACCAGCATGTTATCGCCAATCTGATAGGCGGTCGAGAGATCATGTGTTATGTAAAGAAATGATATGCCGTGTTCGTCGCGCAGGCGGACCATAATATCGAGGATCAGGGCACGAAGGGACGCATCCACGGCAGACACTGGTTCGTCTGCTACGATCAATCCTGGCCTCAGCATATAGGCTCTGGCGACCATGACCCGCTGTCGTTGACCGCCACTGAGTTGGTGAGGGTATTTCTCCAGGATCTCCGCTCCCCTGAGTCCCACCACGTTCAATGCTTCTTCGATGAGTTCCACTTTTTCAGCCCTGTTCCTGGTCAACCTGAACCGGCGAGCCACCAGGTCAAAAGTGTGTTGGACACGATAGAAGGGATTGAAGACGTCGTAGGGATCCTGGAAGATAGCCTGAACTTCCCGCCGGTATGCCAACTGATCCTGGCCTTTCAACCGGGAGATATCCTTGCCTTTGTAGATTACACGACCCGCGGACGGCAAAGTAAATCCGAGAATGAGGTTTGCCAGCGTCGTCTTTCCGCTGCCGCTCTCTCCGGCGATCGTCGTAATGGACGCCGGTGCGTC
>JABIQT010000093.1 GCA_018667995.1 Candidatus Latescibacterota bacterium | reverse complement strand
TTACATTGAGTCTCTGTCTTCTGATGCCGGAACCAGTAGTCTCCATCCACAAGATCCAACGGACGAGCTCCATCAAATCGCGAAAGATTGATATCGGCACCATGCTCGAGCAGGATATCGATGACCGCCATTTGCCCCGTCATCACCGCCCAATGTATCGGATGATTTCCCGTTTCGTCAGATGTGTGGGCGAGCGTTGTATCGGATGCAAGAATGGATAGTACATTTTCTCGGTCGCGATGCCGAATTGCGTCGGACAATTTAGCGCACTCAGGCGAATAGTTGAATTTCTCTCGCCTATCCGCATCAAGGAGCTCATATATCTCCTGAAAGTCCCTCTCCGTTGCCATTTGAAGACATTTGTTTTTGTCGTTCAAGCGCGATTCGGCCAATACGTTGGCGCCATACTTCAGAAGCAGCCCCACCGCCTCAGGTTGGTTCGCCCGCACGGCGAAATGCAGCGGCTGATCGTAGTCGAGGTTGCAGACGGCCAGATTCCTGTCTTTCTCAAGCATAGCCCGCAGATTTGTGGTATCGCCTTCTGTAGCAGCGGCAAATACCGCCCAGGTATCGGATGCCCGAGCGCCGCCAAAGTACACCAGGTCATCGGTGTATGTGGACTCCGGCCTGCGTAGTCGTCCGACTCCTTCCGGCATGCCATCGTCGCGATCATATGATTCTGACATAGATATTGCTCCGATCCTCATGTATTATGGGTATGCGTTTTTATATGGAATCGCTGAACGACGAAAGTGTTACCGTTTTTTCCGGTAGTCGGCGGATACGCCGTACAAAATTGAATCGCCTACCATCACCGGTACTTAGATTTCCCACTCTCAGGTGTGCATGATGTCTCTACCCGATCATCTCAGCTACCCTCCCATTTTTGAGGGCGCGCTCAAGGAGGGCGTCTTTCTGGCACGACCGAACCGATTTATCGTCATATGCCAATTGGATGATAGTCAAGAACGAGTCTATATGCCAAATCCCGGGCGCCTCGGAGAACTACTGGTACCCGGTGCACGACTCATTCTTGGTGATTACGGAGAACATAACAATAGAAAAACACGCTATACAGTCATGGCCGTTCACTACCATGGCAGTATCATTTTTCTTCATACGCATCTGAATAATCACGTAGCCCGTGCCCTGGTTGAAAGCGGCGGAATACCTTCACTCCGAGACTGGAAGATCATCGCCCAGGAAGTAAAACACGGACACAGTCGCTTCGACTTCCTGTTGCGGTCCGATACCACGGAAATGATGCTGGAAGTCAAGTCGTGCACGTTGGCAGCCAATGGCATTGCTATGTTTCCGGATGCGATTACAGAGCGTGGTCGCAGGCACCTTCAGGAATTGGCAGAGCTCAATGCTAGCGGACATGGCTCTGGAGTGCTCTTTGTGATCCACCATCCTGCGGTTACACACTTTCTTCCTGATTACCATTCTGACCTCGCATTCAGCGAGACCTTTCGTGACATTGGAGATCGACTTCCAATCTTCGCCGTTTCTATAGATTGGGCATCGAATCTGCGCTACCAGATTTCGGTGCCCGAGGTCACAATTCCCTGGTCGACAATCTTGAGCGAAGTCGGAAATCAAGGACACGTGCTCGCCGTGCTGGAAGAAAAGGACGCGTTCCACATCACGCTGTCACCATTCAGTGATGATATATCGTCCGGGCTGCGGATTGAAGCGGAGAAGGTATATCCAATTCGATCCTCAATAGACATGTCCGCAGTTATGGTCGATAGGCTGAAGGATAATTATGGGCAACCGAGCAAGTCTGCAAAACAAGAAATCACGGGCTGGGATTTCAAGTGTCCGGTGAATCCTATTTATACAAGTAGATTTCAAGAGCTGTTGTTGTCTTTCAGGATGCCTCCACGGTTGACAGGAGAAATCCCGCCCCCACAGGCGAAATGACGGAAGGAGTCGCTTTTAAGTGGATAGCATCCGGATCACTTCGGCATCAACAGCTGGGGCCTCACCCCAACCGTCTACCTTGGTGCCTTCCTGTGCCAATGCCAATTCTAAGGGGTGATTACCGTGACTATCCGCGATTTCCCGGTTAGCGCTTCTCTCCAGTAGCAGGCTCACCATCTTACTGTTGCGTTGCCAGGCGGCCCTGTGCAGCGCCGTTGTACCGTCATCTGTTCCTACGTCGACGTGGGCACCATGATCAAGGAGCAGCGTGGCGATCTCCGCGTTTCCAGCGGAGGCGGCTGAGTGTAATGCGGTGTTTCCGTGGAGCGAAACAGCGTTGACGTCCGCACCATGTGCAAGTAACGTCTTCGCTACATCCATATGGCCCCAACCGGCTGAGGAGAACAACGGCGTCCAGCCGGAACTACGTCCCAGGTCTACCAACAACGGATCCAGGACGATGAAGGCTTCTACCAACCCCGTTTTCCCGGTTCGGGCGGCGTCCCCGATGCTAAGCGCCGCTCCGTTGGATATGAGAAAGTCGATCATCTCTGGCTGACGGCTTTCGTTGGCCCAACCGAGGGGCGTATCGTTATAAGAGTCATCTCTGAGATTGATATCCGCTCCGTGGGCAAGCAGGATAGCCGCAGTTTCCTTCTGCCCCATCCATGAAGCGTAGTGAAGTGCAGTTGCACCAGGTTGATAAAAGGGATTTTTATCTGAGAATTCTTCCTCGC
>JABIQT010000094.1 GCA_018667995.1 Candidatus Latescibacterota bacterium | reverse complement strand
CCTTCAAGGCCCGAAATGACACAACGCGACTACTGGAAATGGAACTGATGGGTTACCCCAATGACGTATCAAAGGCGATATTTGCCATCAGATGGGGCAAGTTCGAGTTGAGCGTTCCGGTTGAAGCCACCTTGTAGATTTCTCACGTTACCTTTTAAAACGCATTTCCCGCGGCCGTAGGAGATGCCACCAGACTTTGTCGGTGGTACCCTACGGTCGCGGTTTTTTGTTCAGCGTCTTTGCTTCCCGCGTTCAAGATCTGTTCAATGGGCGTAAATCTGTCGGACATCCTCTATCGCCGCAGAGCCGCCAAAGGCTTTTCTTAGCCTGGCCGCGTCAAACTTTAGCCTTCTGTCATACGTATAGATGCCGTTCTCCTCTTGCTCCACGTCCGTGAGTTGCGTGTAAGTGTATCCCGAGATATTAGGGTGTGAGAGGAGGGTTGCGGTCAGTTTTTCAATGCGCTCGTAGACTTCCTCAATGGTCCTCGGCCGGTTGCCATATCCCCAACCTTCTTCATAATCTGAGCCTTCGGCATCACTCCCCTCGACCCACCACGAACCGCCGTATTCATCCACCACATATGGTTGTCCAGAATAGGGCTCCGAAATATCAGGATATCGAATGAAGGCCTTTTCGGGATTCTGGGGATCAAGGGATTGGTAGCGCTCATGAAACGACTCTGTGTCCTGATCGTAATCGTGTACACTGTAGATATCCGTGCGAACGTGCACGTAACCACTGGTATCATGGACGGGTCGGGTCGGGTCGAGAGCACGTGTCATCTCGTAGATCTCAAGGTGTGACTGACGATGGGGACCGGGGGCCTGCTGTGCGCCACGGATAGATTCGTTGAACGGCGTCCACACTACGATCGACGGATGATTCCGATCCCGGAGCATAACCTCGCGCCATTCTCTCTGGTGGTTGTGCAAGGCCTCAGGCCTCGAAAAGTCCAGGCCCCAGTCACTGAACTCTCCCCATGTTAGATATCCCAACCGGTCAGCCCAATAGTGAAACCTCTCCTCGAAGACCTTCTGGTGTAGACGGGCTCCGTTGAAGCCAACAGCCTGAGAGATTTCGATGTCTGACCTCAGCGCGTCATCATCAGGTGCCGTCCATATTCCATCGCGATAGAAGCCCTGATCCAGTACCAGTCGGAGGAAAATAGGTACGTTATTGAGAAAGAATCTGTGTCCTTCAATGTGGAACTTGCGCAATCCTGCGTAAGACTGTACCGAGTCCACGATGTCGTCGTTCAGCAGCAACTCAAATCGCAGGTCGTACAGATGGGGATCGTCACAGGACCAGGGGTGCGGATCCGGTACATGAATGCTGATCGCCGCGCCGGTCGTAGCTGGTGAGGTTACATCTGCTACTACACGCCCCGCTTCCAGCAGTGAGGCCTTGAAGTATAATCCACGCTGGGACTGACGAAGTACCGGAGTGACCACGAACCTGCTCCCGTCCAGATCGGGTACGACGGATACGGACTCGAGGCTATAATCGGAAACAGCCTCCAGCCACACGGTCTGCCATATCCCGGTAGTGCGGGTGTACATACAGCCGTTGGAATATAGTTCCGGCGCCTGTTTGCCGCCCGGTTGGAGCCCGGACCTGGTATCGTCTTTCGCGTTGACCACGACGACATTCGTACCTGATTGCACGGCATCCGTAATGTCAAAAACGAATGAGGCGCTCCCGCCTATATGACTACCCACAGCCTTTCCATTGATCCACGTTTTGCACTCGTAATCGACGGCTCCGAAATGGAGGAGCACCCGCTTTCCTGTCCAAGCGTCCGGCACCTCAAACGTGCGTTGGTACCATACAGCGGGCATAAAATCGGTATACCCTATGCCCGATGCCGTACTTTCGGGACAGAAAGGCACCGTGATCTTCTGGTTGAGCGCCGAAGAATCCTGATGCCATCCCTTTTCTTCACCGGAAAGGCCAAAGTCAAAGTTGAAATCCCAATCACCATTCAGATTGATCCATTCCTCGCGAAAAAACTGTGGTCGTGGGTGCTCCGGTCGTGGCTGATGCATTAACGTTCCTCATGGCTATTCTGCTCTTGTCAGGCGTGCCATCTTGTTCTGATGACTAGGTATGTCAATCAGGCGGTGCAGGAGTAGTATTGTGATTCGCTGCTATTCCCCTGTGCCAATGGCTCTGGATGGATCCGTGATCCACTCACTCCAGGAGCCCGGATAGAGTTTTGCTTCGCCGAGACCAGCGTGGACGAGTGCCAGAAGGTTATGGCAGGCTGAAACGCCGGATCCACAGTAACAGATTACGTGGCTGGTTTCAGTACCGCCTATTAACACGCGAAACCGATCTCTGAGGGCTTCGGGTGATTTCATCAGGCCATCTGGCCCCGAATTCTCCTCGAAAGCTGCACATCGGGCTCCGGGTATATGTCCGGCGACAGGGTCAATAGGCTCGACTTCACCGCGAAATCGGGCTCCGGCACGGGCATCGAGTAGGCATATTTCAGGATTCTCTTTCACATTATTCACATGCTCGACATCGGTTATTGAACTGGACTTGACCTCAACAGGGAAGTCAGATACGCCGAATTCAGGTACGTCGGCTGTTTCTGATCGTCCTTCTTTTTGCCACTTTTCCCAGCCACCATCCATGACGGCTACATTTTCGTGGCCCAACCACCTCAGCATCCACCATAGACGGCTCGCGACCTGTCCGACATTGTCATCGTAAGCTACGACCTGAATGCTCCGGTCAATCCCCCACCGTGAGAACACTCGGGCTGCCGCCTCGGCAGTAGGGAGAGGGTGTCGCCCTGTTTGTCCCGGTACTATTTCCGATGAGAGGTCATCATCCAAGTGGGCGTATAGCGCATTAGCAAGATGCGAATCACCATATGCGGTTCGCCCCTTCTCAGTATCCGCGAGTGAGAACCTGCAGTCGATAATCCGCCAACCTGGATTGTTCAAATTACTCGCCACTGTTTCCGTGTCAATTATTGTGGTATACATAGATCCTGTCTCTTTTTGTATGAGTGTTGTCTTTATTGGGCCGCATCAGTAGACGATTTCGGAACCCCGTAATCACTAGAAAGCAAGTTGAATGTGCTAAACCCAGTCCTGTCGCGTAAGGCTCAACGGAAGCGGACACCAGGATTCCAGCAGCACCGCCTGCCGCGGCAGGCGCATTACCAGTGACGGTGACAGCGGCCCGAAGAGAAGCCGCTTCGCTGTCGGTCCATCGCAGGTCACGTCCCCATCTTCTTCGGAGCGTACACATTCGATGCGGTCACCGTCTACGGTCAATCGTAGCGTTCCGTATCCCGTTATTCCTACGGTGACTGTTCCTTGTGCCAGCACGCAACTTTGACTTCTCAATCTCAAGAGGGCTTCTGCGACAGCTGCCCAGTCAAAGACTTGCCAGTTTCCAGACTCTCGAACACGTACATGTTCTCCGATTCTACCCAGACCGTAAAATAGTCCGTCAGGCACGGCATGAAGTTCAACGGTCACGGCCTCGCAGGTCTGTTCCTCCACCCATCCATGTACCATCTCTATGGCAGCGTCCGTCGAATCGGCACATAGCTCAGCTATGAGGTCTCCCTCT
>JABIQT010001159.1 GCA_018667995.1 Candidatus Latescibacterota bacterium | reverse complement strand
GCTTGCATCGGGCAACCGCCCTTCTGTCAATGCTTTCAGATTGGCTACCACTATCGGCGCCTGTTTTCGTACGGCCGCCCCCGTCTTCCCATTGGGAATGCCGGCTGCATCTCCCAGGCCAAAGACATTTGGGAAACGCTTGTGCTGTAGCGTATGCTTGTCTACCTCCACCCATCCTGTTTCATTGGCGAGAGCGCTCTGCTTGATGAAGTCCGGTGCGCTCATGGGGGGCGATACGTGCAACATTCCGTATGGGACCACTGCTGTCTCGCCCGTGTCCGCCCTCTCAAATACCGCTTCCTTCGTGTCACTACGGACTTCGACCAGATTGTGGTAAAAGTGCGTTTCAATATCACGAGTTTCGACGATATTCTGCAATACCGGGCGATACTTGTCGACTCCAAAAATTGTGGTTCCTGCAGACATGAACAGAATGTTTGACTGACCTCTCAAGCCCTTCTTGCGCAGGAAAGATTCAGCAAGGTACATGATTTTTTGGGGCGCCCCCCCACACTTGATTGGTGTGGCCGGAGCAGTGAAGATTGCATTTCCCCCTGTGAAATTCTGCAGAGCATCCCACGTGGAATCCACATACTCGAAGTCATAGTTGCTGCAGACGCCCCCATGTCCCAGGCTTTCTTTCAGCCCCTTAACGTGATCCCAGTCGATCTGAATGCCAGCAGCTACCACGAGATAGTTGTAGCTGAATACGTCTCCATTTCGTGTTGTGACGCGGTTGTTTGGCGGATCAAATGACAGGACGGCGTCCTTGACCCACGTGGCCCCGGGCGGAATATAGTCTGCCTCAGGACGCGCTGTTACAGACTTGTCGAAAACTCCCGCTCCGACCAGCGTCCATAGGGGTTGATAGTAATGGGTTGAGGAGGGTTCGATAACAGCCACTTCTGGTTTGCCGAAGGCCCTGGCCAGTCTCGCTGCCACCGTAATACCGGCCGTTCCCCCACCCACGATTACAAAGTCATAATGCTTTGTCACTGCTGGGGCTGGTCGCGGTCGGAGGTCTTCAGCTCTGTCCTGTTGCGCCTGCATTGTCGTTTCCATAGTGGCGTCTCCTTAGTTCCTGAGGGTTCTCTCATCGCGCATATTCTCTCGTGGAGGAGCCCAGTACTTATCAAGACCATCCCGATCGAAAATCACATCGCCACCTGCCATGGAATAGATCAGCCAATCGCGGCCCTCCTTGCTTAGAAATGCGGCCACGTCGTGTTGATATACGCGCCTTTCCAATCCATCAAAGCCGACTTCCCGGAACATCACGAAGACAGTAGTATCTTCGAGAAACTTGATGTCGACTTTGGTTAGTCGGACCTTCGAGACCATCTCTCTCTCCGGCGGGATCCAGTATCGAGGTTGCGCCATTTCAGCTACGTGCTCACGTGTTTCCAGCCTGACTCCCCTTTCAGCAGGATGCTCGCCGGTAAATGCGCCTGCATGGATTGCACCATCGACTTGCGTCTGGGTATGACCTGCTTCCGAGCCGGCGATGACGCTCTGGGCGTGCAACAACAGGACTTGCTTGATCTGGTCTTTGTCCGCCGAGGAGCCGCTGTAGTAATTTAACGATGCGCAGGACGAAACTATGATATAAGAGAATGCCAGCCCAATGTAGAGGCCTGTGCGTATAGTGATGTTCCTTTGCCTTTTCATGATGACCTCCTCTATGAAGTAGTGTTGAGTAAAGCTCACTATTACAAATACATCATAGTGCAATATACATGCCACATATACCCCGCAATCGAGCTATCATTTAGCTCGGAATTGCCTTCATTCCGTCACTAGGTCACTACCACAGTTTTCGGCCAGACATATTGTCAACTGCATGAACCAGAGTGAGGTGCAAATTGACAATATGTCAAAGTCCATTTGTGACATTATCTGGCAGGAGACATTCTGTCAATGCCGCCAGCTCTATTGTAGTGTTTTGTAGTTTTATAAATATGTAACTCGTTGAAAATACGACGATAATGAGTTTGGCATGCCGATTGCAATATTCAACGTTTGGACAGAAGAAGTACTCATCAAACTTGAGTCGATATGGGTCCCATCCCTCCCTGAATAGGGATGACAACGGAGGTGAATATCATGGCCATCAAGATCAATAAAATCCTTTGCCCCACAGACTTTTCGGAACCATCGGATCACTCCTTGCAGTACGGTCTCGAATTGGCTCGACAATACAATGCAAAGCTATACTTGATGCACGTCATCGAGCCGCTAACGCCGGTGCAGGGCCTGGACATGGGGCCGTCGTTCGGATTTGACGAAAGGCCGCACGTAGAAAAACGTGTAGAGGAACTGTTACACGAGACCGTTTCCGATGAGATGAGGGAAGCGGTGGAGATTCTCCCGATTATCGCAAGAGGCGCTCCATTCCTGGAGATAATCAGAGCTGCCCGTACAGAAGATGTAGACATGATCGTTATAGCGACCCATGGGCGGACCGGGTTGACTCATGCGCTCCTTGGGAGCACCACTGAGAAGGTTGTACGCAAAGCACCGTGCCCGGTCTTGAGTATCCGTCATCCGGAGCATGAATTCGTTCATCCGTAAGGAGATCGGTCCAATCCGATAGATGCTATCGGTATAGACATGAAATCATACACTCTCCTGATTGCTCAAGGAGATAGATTGAAGAAAGGAGTAGACATCATGTTGACGATGAAGAAGATCCTCTTCCCTACTGATTTCTCAAGTTTCGCGGAGCACGCCCTGCCTTATGCAGTGGCGTTGGCGGAAGAGTTTGACGCTGCCCTGTACATGCTTTATGTGGAAGAAGTCCTACCATATATCCCGGGCGATCCGGAACGGCGTTTTCCAGATGCACAGCTGGCGGAGGAGGCAATTCACGCTCAGATGGAAGAATCCATCTCTCAGCACGACGCGGGGCATGTCGAGGTAAAACGGTATGTGGCTCGTGGATATCCCGCAGATGAGGTCGTTGAATTCGCCAAGAAAGAAGAGGTCGACGTGATTGTCATGTCCACCCACGGAAGAACAGGATTGAAGCACCTATTGTTGGGTAGCACGACCGAGAAGGTGGTTCGCAAATCTCCGTGCCCAGTTTTAAGCATCCGGCATCCGGAGCATGAGTTCGTCCATCCATAGGGAGGCTCACAGGGGATGAGGTTTTATGATCATCCCGGAGGGTAATGTGATGATTCGCAATTTAGCCGGGGTAGCCTCCGCATTGAACAGGAAGACGGCGACGGAGTTCCAATCTCTGGATCAGTATATGGGGGAGCTGGAGAAGTTCCCCCGACTAACCAGGGAAGACGAAGTAGCATTGGCGCAGGGCATCCGCGAAGGCGATCTTGATGCCCTGCACCAGCTGGTACAGGCGAACCTGCTTTTCGTCGTAAGTGTCGCTCAGGAATACCAGAACAAAGGGTTGCCCCTTAACGACTTGATAAATGAAGGCAACACAGGACTGATCGAAGGTGCTCGCCGATTTGATGGAACAAGGGGTATTCGTTTCATCTCCTATGCGGTTTGGTGGATCCGGCAGGCTATTCGCCAGGCATTCGCCGATCACGTACGCATGATCCGCCTGCCGAGACTTCAGGTAGAAAAACTTGACCGTCTCAAAGAGCGCATACGCACGCAAGAGCAGACGACATCGAAGTCTGTAAACGTGCAGGAGGCCATAACAGATATAGAAAGTGGCCGTAGTGCGAGCCAACCCCTTCATAGACTGCTCCATGTCAACGCTGTGCCTTCCTCCCTGGATGTGACAGAAGACGGCCAGGACAATTGTCTAATGGACAGAATCCCTGATACGCAGCATGTGCTGCCTGACGAAGAGGCCACCGACGGACAGATGAAAGAAGAAGTTCATCGTACGGTGAATTACCTGCCGCCTCGTGAAGCGCACGTACTGAAACAATACTACGGACTCGATGGAGACGATCCCTGCACGCTAGAAGAGATCGGTCACAGTTTGGGGTTAAGTAGAGAGCGCGTGAGACAGTTGAAGGAACGTGGACTCCAGAGGTTGCGTCATCGATCAGTTAGCGTTAGATTGCACGCTCTTCTATAGACACCGGTTCACAGCAATCTGAATATATAAATGGAGGTCATATCATGTTCCGAACTATTCTTGTACCGGCAGATGCG
>JABIQT010000095.1 GCA_018667995.1 Candidatus Latescibacterota bacterium | reverse complement strand
GAGGTTGTAAACTTGCCGGTAGGTGACCTCGGTCTTGTATTCGTCCCTTAGGATGCGAGGGACTTCAACGAGGGGTATGAAGTTGGGTTCCACTGGTTGTCTCCTTTAGTGACTGATTGACTTAGGTTTGAATGACGTTGGATACGCGACTGCCCAGCCCTGGCGGATCATCCATGCGTTCAGGTTCACGCCCCCCGCATGGCAAACCGAGAGATGGCGCTTGTAGCGGTCACGACCGTTGCTCACGCATGTGACCGGATGAGCGCCGATCTTTTTCTTGAGCTTGGTGGTCGCAGCCTTACCGCACTTCCAGGCCGTGCCATCTAACTTCCTGCATTCCTGATTGATCTCAGGTGCATCAATGCCTTGCAGTCGATGGCGCTGTTTGCCCAGGTAAATGGTGTCACCGTCCACGACTCGGAGCGGACCATTGGGTTCGTCGGCAAAGCTAACCGTGGATGCCAGCAGGACCATGACAGCCAAGACCAACATCACTATTGCTTCCAGGAACAGAGCTTAAGCCCTTTGTCGATGAGGTCGTTCGTCGCGCCGTATCTCCAGCGTTCCGGTTTCATGATGGTAACGGATATCAAACTTCTTGGTCCGAGAATTCGCATCCCCCGCTCCAATCACAATTCGCGCAATCCGAAGGAAAGGCGTCCCAGTGTGTCGGTTGGCCATCACTATCAGTGAATGCTTGGATCAAGCCGCTATAGTGCTCAGGTTTCTGCCCAGCATCCTCAATACACTGAGGCAATCGAATCTGGGCCTCCCCTTCATCAGCATCAAACGTCACACGAAGCTGCTGAAATGAGCAGGGAACCCCGGTCGATTTTTGAATCGCGTAGAGAGCATGTGCAACATCCAGAAATTTGGAATCATCGTTTATCGGAATCGAAATGACGCCGCACGTTGGAACAAAATGGAGCGGATGACCGAGCATAAGCTCGGCGCTGGTGACTGCTGCATTTCTAATAATATCGGTTTGGTAATTCTGTTTCATAGGTTTCCTCGTTTTCAGATTTTGGATAGGTAACTTCGATGACGGCTATCGTTTGCACTGAAGCTTCACACCTACCAGATGACAAATTCTCCAGCATTCCAGATGGGCAGCCAATGTCAGCCAATACGATATGCTTTGTTGATTGAGAGGACGGCCATATTGCGATTAACAGTATGCCGCCCACGACTAGACCTGCACCCCCAACCAAACCGCTGACAATACCGATGCTGAGATACTTCCACTTCTTACGAGATGGCATCGAACTGTCTCCGTAGTTGCCTGTTCTGACGCCACAGCGAATAACACCAATACATCAGGGCAAGCGTAACAACTGGCCAGATCACGCAGAACAGCCACACGTTGATCTCTTCGTAGGTAATACCGAGCCATCGAGCTACTTCGTAGAGCGCGATGACAGCCCAGTTAAAGATTGTATCTATCCAAGCGATGCCGCTATTTGCCATAAGTCCTGTCCTACCGAATTACTTTGCCCAATCTTCAAACTTGCCATCGTCCTTGGCCCAGATGCTCTCGCCACGCAGGTCAGCGGGATCAATGTCAGTGTCCTGCGTTGATGAGTTTGAATGGTTGTCTTCTCGCTGATAGGTCTCTGCAATTGCCGTATTGGCCTGTGCTTCAACCGTGAGCGTTGGAGGACCATCGTGATGCAGGTAGGTGATTGCGCCTGTGTAGATGGACGCAGCGATTAAGGTTTCAAAGACCATGAGAATTTATCTCCTTTGGAGGCAATAGCCTGTTTCGAAGAGGGATGAAGCCGGTTGGCGCTACTGTTCGAGACGAGCATTTCCGCCTCGCGCCCGTAACCATGAGAGCGTAGCCAATCAGCAGCTTGGTCGATGGCATAGTGATCTGGGCTACGGCGACAGAGAGCTATCGCGAGGATGTAGACCAGCCCAGCATCTAGTCTGTCTTGAACAATGTGCATCAACGATTACCCCAAATGCCCTGATAGTTGATAGGGTATTATCGTTTGCCGTGTGGCGAAGTTGTGGCAGGATTGGGGTTATGTGATGATGGCCGGGAATGGTTTGGTGCCATGCAACATTTTGGTTCAAACACTATGATGTCGCTGAAGTCTCGTTATTCGCATTCTTTGCCGTTACATTCTTAGGAGATCGCCATGGACCCTGACCTCGCCGTAGCTTCCGGGCAACTCGCGAAACTGGCGTTTGGCATAATAGCTGTTTATCTCATTCTGCGGAGACCAGTGAGACTTGCTCTTTCGTTCCTAAAGAGAAGGTCTCCTGCGCCAAGTGATACTGAAAGCCTACCATCAGCGGCACCGCAAACTGGGCAACTAGAAACCGACTTCATTTCCATTGTTCGTGAAATAGGTGGAGAGAAGGCGGCGATCATAATGGAGTATTCGAAGGAGGCACAAGATGCTTACCGTGAAACCGTATCCATGGGACCTGATTTAAGAACCCAATTCTTAAGGCGCTTGGATGAGGCCGGCCTCGAAGGCATGGAGGCCTGCCTGAACGAATTGAGGCAAGAACATTTGCGTCGGCACTCACTTTACGAAAACGAAGCTGCAAATCGCGGATATCAAGAAGCCGTTGCTATCTCTACTGCCGCTGCCGACGAGTACAAAAAAGTAATTGAAGCTCTGGGTGACGCAGCAGATATAGACCCTATTTTGGAGAGGTTACGTGCAAAGTATGTCGATAAACACACTCCTAGGTATACGCGAAACAACACAGATGAAGTTTCAGGTAGCCCTAGTCATCATGACAAGTCTGTCGTTAACCCCAAAGAACTACGACAGGAGATTGAGGCGTTGAAGTCTAAGGCCTAATGCCTCTTAGCAAGTTACGATGTCGAAGGTGTCGTGATTGGTACGATAGCGGATAGCGCCGTTGATGGAGCTGTTGGCCCTTCACGATCCTATCGAGTTAAACCCTGCTTAAGTGACAAGGGCTACTCTTTGGCGTCATATAATATCTGACCGATTCAGGAGAATAGCGTTGCCACGGACACGTAGAATAAGCCTGACCTTATCAGCCATCACCTTGATAGCTTTGGCTTTGGCGTTATTGCCGATGCACCAGTCCGGTCAGGTTATTGCTAACGATGACAGGGCTGCACTCGTACATGCATTGCAGACGATCAACACGTTTCCTGAAGAGCGATTGCTGACCAGCGAAGATCAGCCCAGTTTCTGTGGAACGCCATTGCTGGCTGCGGAGTATGTGGCAAAGAAGCTGACTGGACTAGACACCATCGAAGTCATCGAACTGGCTCATGATCCTTCGAGATACCACACGGTGCCGATTGCAAAGGGTGGATGAGCCTGCGAAGGCGTTGTTATCGCTACCACTCAATTAATGAAGCAACACCATCAAACCTCCAAAAGATATTGTAATTTGTCGAAGCTATAATCGGTTCGCTCAGTAGATAGGCACGGATGATGCCGATTATGTTTGCTTTTCTCTGGGCTTCCAAATTCCATACGTCATTACGACACCTTTTTGGAATGAGAACACCACTTGGTATTGGGAATACCAATAGGTTCGCCATGTGTGATCGCTTGCTTCGCTAATCTTTGACGGTTCTCCGTACTTGGAAACAACAGTTTCTATGCCGTCTCCGACCTTAATCCCCTGAATTCCTATATCTGAGTACTCAAACGACTTCCCTCCAAACCAAATAGCATGAACTTTTCCCTCAAAGAGACTTACTCTCCAATTCCCGTAATTATAGTATAAAATACCAGCTTTCTCTTCTTTTCCAAAGGCCCGTTCTTTTGGTTTTCCCTTGTGGAATATGACATCCGCTTCGCTCATACCTAGACTGAGCCCCCAGAGATTGCTTTCCTCTCTCGGCCCAGTAATCGCTGTTACATCACCATCGCTGTGCTTGTACCAATAAGCTCCGCCGCCAACCGCGAACAGGACACAGACCAGCAACCCTGTTTTCTTCATGATTGTCGCCCATACCCATCTGTCTTTCGTAAAGATGAACAGCACAATAGTTCCAAGAAAGACTGCGGATAAGAAAATGCCCGTACCTATCGTCATCACTCTGCCGGATCAATTGGATTTAAGGCAATCGTAGCCAATCATTGAGGGCCAGCAATCTTTTAGAGAAGCAGTCTGATGCCTACCTAGAATTTCTCTGAGATAATCTCACCTCCTGTGAAGAACACCCCACGGCCACCCCTATCCCCTTGCTCCCCCACCAGCCATGTACGGGGGCGTAGACGGGCATGTCTTATGATGGTGATTGGGTTCGATGAAGACCTAGAAGGCGCTGAAGCAGGCTTAAAATGGCCCTGAGATGCGTTCCAGTGTCTACTATATGTCTACTT
>JABIQT010000096.1 GCA_018667995.1 Candidatus Latescibacterota bacterium | reverse complement strand
CTCTTACCGATACGCAGGAGCGCGGAGAGTTGACCTCGTTGCTCATGTGTGGCATGCATTTCCATCATTGATCTACGAAAATCATGGCTGATATTATAAGCGTTGAATCGCTTTTTATCAACCCATAATCCCTATTGGCACTGTCGACCACTCTCGCCGCTTCGGTATGCTATCTTCATCGTCAAACACGTGATCCTGAGATAAGGATCGTCGCGGTCTCGGACGCATAAAGACGAGGCAATGTTCCTCTCATCAAAGGAGTTTCCGTGATTGTAGATTCACACTGTCATACTTCACCGTACTGGTATGAGCCCGTAGAGAGTTTGCTTTACCAAATGGATCATAACGGTGTGGAGAAAGCCGTCTTGATCCAGCTGGGCGGTCAATTCGATAATACGTACCAATCGGAATGTGTTCGAGGATACCCGGACCGGCTCACTTCCGTAGTTATCGTGGATTCGTCACGAACAGATGCTTGTGAATTGCTTGAGCGTGAGGCCGAGTTGGGTGCCGTTGGTATCCGATTGGGGCCTGATGTTCGTTCCCCGGACGAGGATCCACTGGTCCTATGGAAGAAGGTGGATTCGCTGGGACTTTCTGTGAGCTGTGCGGGCCGTAAAGAGAGCTTTGCCAGCTCTGACTTTGCGGACCTGGTGGAACAATTTCCGACTCTACAGATTGTTATTGAGCACCTGGGCAACGTAAACCAACCGGAGGGCGGGACGCCGCAGGAGCAGATCCTGGAGCAGGTCTTTGGACTGGCCAGATTTCCCAACGTCTCTATCAAGATTCATGGATTAGGAGAGTTCGCCGCAAAGGATCCGACTGCTGCGTATGGTTTTCCGTTTGAGAATCCGCTACCTGCTTTACTACCGGCCGCTTACGATGCTTTCGGTGCGGAGAGGATGATGTGGGGGAGCGATTACCCTCCTGTCAGTGGCAGAGAAGGATATAGCAACGCTTTGAGGTGGACCAAGGATCAACTGGCGGATCTTTCAATTGCGGAGAGCCAGCAGATCTTCGGTGGCGTCGCAGAAAGGATCTTCGGCAATGGATAAGCGAGCAAGAGCGGTTTCTCCGATCCCGCTTTGCGATCCACATTTTCATCTCTGGGACCTGCGGGCCCGCCCCAATCCGAACCTGGGTAAAGTCGACGGGCATCCGTTGCCCTCCTATCTGGCATCAGACTACCTTCGCGACGTGGCCACGATACCTTCTGACCTACGGCTCATGTCCTCCGTGCACGTCGAGACTATCGTCGGACAAGCACCAGGGGGCGCCCAGCTCGACAGCGTCAGTGAGACAGAATGGGTCTGTGGGCAGATGTCACCGTCAGAAGTAGATCGGCCATTCTTCATCGTGGCTTTTCTGCATCTGGCGCGGTCCGCGACAGAAAGGGAGCGGGAGCTGGAAGCGCATATGGCTGCCGCCGCCGGTCGACTTCGAGGTGTTCGCATGATTCTGAATCATCACGATCACAATCCAGAATTAACGTGGCCGCAGGTTGCCCATGGGGCATTTCTTGGAGACCGATCTTTCCGAGATGGCCTTGGGCTGCTGCAGCGCCATGGCTTCTCGTTCGATCTTTCATGTAATCCGCACCAGGTAGGCGCGGCCGTCCGACTCCTTCGAGACTTCCCGGATTTGCCAGTGGTAGTGAATCATCTGGGTTTCCTCCATGAAGGCGAGGACAAAGCCCATGAATCCCTCTGGCGTGAGGGCATTCACGCTCTGGCAGGATTGCCGAGTGTATCCATGAAGCTATCCATGCTCTGGTTTGGGTGCGCAGCATACAATTTGGATGAGAAGAAAGAACAGCGTGTTAGCGCGCGCGTCCTGGAGGTCATCGACGTATTCGGATGTGACCGATGCATGTTTGCCAGCAATTACCCCGTGGACAAGTTCAATGGTATCTCGCTCGCGCAGCTATACGAGATTTATCTCTCCTGGACGGATGGATTTTCGGATACAGAGCGGAGCGCTCTATTCCATGATACGGCGGTAAGGAGCTATCAATTGAGTTAGCTGATATTCGAATCTCCGGATGTTCCGCCAAGGGCAACTGTTGTAGAACGCCGAGATCGGGTGCTATTCGCTTAATTCTCCTCCAAAGCAGATTTAGCCAATCTCTCAGGCATAATGATAGAGCCTCGGCAGATTGTCATCCAAGACGTTCGCCGGCCTGTTGTTCCGTTCGGAGTCCAATAGTGTAGAGCAGTGTGCGTGGCTCGCCTACTTATCGATGGTTATCCCTGGTCGTTCTTTAGAGAAGGCAGCGAGGGCCGCTTGGGTAACGGCGGTATTGTACAGTCGGATGGTTCTGAGAGCCGGAAGCTCCGGTAAACTGTTGAGTGCGCTAAATGCGGCACAATAGCTCAAATCGAGGGTCTCAAGGTTGGTCAGGGAAGGGAGATGGTCCAGGTTCGTGATTCTGCTATTGTAGCTCAAATCAAGCGATCTCAGGTTAGGAACTGTGGAGAGTGCAGAAAGATCCTGAAGTTTTGGTGTATCGCTGATATTAATCGTTACGAGAGTGGGCGTTACTGGTAAGCCCGAAAGGGATGTGAAGGAACTTGCGGAGTTCAGAGTCAAAGACTTGAGCCTGGCAAGGTCGGGGAGTGTTGATAGAGACTTCAGGCTATCGTTTCCGGAGAAATCGAGGCGCTCGATATGTGGCAGATCGGCGAGCGAAGCCAGGTCCGTAAAGGGGGCGCCCTTGAAATTCACAGACATAGCGTGAAGGCTGTCGAGTGAGACCAGGTGAGGTCGGTTAGCTCTGAACAGGCTATTGTCCAAAACTCCGGATACTGTGTATAGAAGGCTGTCGCGTGTCGTTACGCGGAGTCCTGTGCTTTCGATAGCCCTTGTGATTCTTGCCTCGGGGGGTTCAGGCGGAGCTGTGGTCTCTCCAGAACAGCCGATGCTCAGCATTCCGACGATGGCTGCGGTGAGCAGATGTCGGCTATAGATCGCGCTGATTGGTGTCATGATTCTCCTCTCGACGTGTGTTACAGAAACCAACATGAGGGCGGTATATGGCAATCGTAGATCAAGAAATATCTTGACTTGATCGGCGTCCGATAGCAACATTATTTGACTTACCTTTGGGCAGATACTACAGCATATTCAGGAGAAATAATGGCTCGGATCCTTGTGGTCGACGATGAAATACAGATCTGCGTCGTGCTGACAGAAATCCTGAAACAGCAGGGACATGAAGTATTCTCAGCCACCTCTGGCAAATCTGCTATAGAAGCGCTACCAAGCTTTTCACCCGAGCTGGTTCTGGTAGACCTGCTGATGCCGGACATGGATGGGATGGCGGTGCTTGAAGCCGTCAAGTCTTGGGAAGGCAGCATACCTGTCATTGTCCTGTCCGGTGTTGAGGACGGAGAGACCGCACAGCGGGCCATTGTTGGCGGCGCGACAGACTATCTCACCAAACCAATTCGGGCCGATCAACTTGAGACTGTGCTTGATGTACACCTATTGATGCAAGATCACTAGGCAACCCGGCAAGAATCCTGTAATCCCTTCCTATTGTAATACCCTCTGACAGACCCATGATTTGCGTCTAAAGATCCGATTCGTTGAAAGCGGACGAGGCCGTCCTGTAGTGTCTACATCAATATTGCCCCCACAGATTGTGTTGTGACTGGGAGATCAAGAAAACGCCGCTTTAGCTGCCTGAGGAGCCCGACTTTAGGCGCTATTCAGACACCGCGAGATAACGGGTGTCTGAATCAAAGGTTCCGTCAGACCCGGATTGATCTTTCGTGGGACAGTCGATGGTCGTACCGTTCGCCAGATTGATGAATCGGCTGGACGCGATTGACTCAGTTTTCGCGTGTTCAAACAGTAGTCGCGCTTCTATGTCGGTCACCAGTCTAAGCCTTCTTCCGGACTTAGTATCTTGAATTTCGGGTATGCCCAGATCGCACTCAACCGGCTCCCAGACCGTGGAGGAATCCGAGAACAGGACAGTATTCAGTGCCTGTGCAACCGCGTAGCATGGTCTTGGATTTGAGAGTCGATCGAGAAGTCCGTGACAGACATCGTTCGTGCGATCGAGATCTACAAGCGGATCGAGATAGACGCGGCAGCCCGGCTGTATGGCCGCCGCTAACAGAGCTTCCGCACAATGATATGCATTCTCCGTATCGTCTTTGCCGCAGGCGCCCACAATGTAGTCCACCGCTCCAATTTCCGACATGGGAAGTTGTCTACCGATCTCGCTCATCGTTTCCCAGGGAGACAGGTTGGAATCCACATGGCAGAGCACCCGGTCCAGCGTTCGGCGGGTTTCGAGGAGATGGCGGTTCAACACTGGAAGCTCGGCTGCTCGATAACCGAAACGCGTTCTCGGGTGGTACTTCCCTCCCATTTCTTCTTTGGCAACTATTGGTGTGAAGACCACCGATTTATCAGTTGAAGATACGCACTCCTGAAGTTGGTCCAAGCAAGAGATGTCTGGATAAAGCGCACCAGGGCATTGCACCTCCACGGTATCGAACAGATGCTCACGCTCTCGAACACCCTCGGGGATCGAACGTCCTTCTGTCCAAATCCATATGGCCGTCACCTGCACTCCTTCACTGCGCAAGAGCTGGATCCGTCTCTTCTGTAATGGCTCATCGAGATCGGAAACAGGTATTCTGATGTGGCGGACACCCAGTTCCAGGCACGAGAGAAATGGGTGGTCATCACGAACACGCTGTCTCAGCACACTCGGCCACGCGAGGGCGCCCTCCGTCTGAAAGGCCAGCGGTGTCCGGAGGAAAACGCCCAAGGGTGAATTGGGCAAATCCTGAGATAGCCGAGTAATCCAGCGTGTGTGTACCTGGTCCTTTGCCGACACTTCAGTTTCCCCGTTGGTCCGAATGAAGTGCACGGCGCTGCCCTGTCCGTATACACGGATCAGGTAGAATCCCAGTTTTTCCGGATCATTCCTCCCCTGCTCCACCGGAGGGGCTACCGTAAAAGCCTCATAGAATCCTGCCCGCGATGTTGTTGTGGAGGGGCAGATGAAGAAGCGGGTGTCGCCGACTCTGTTGTAGGCCCGGAAATGGGTGTGTCCCGTGAACAGCATTTCAACTTCGAATCTTCGAAGTAACTTGGTGATCCAGCTCCGTGCCGGCTCATTGATACTGTTGTAGAAGCCGGTATCTGGTTCGTCCTCGTCCACGAAGAACGGGGGCATATGTGTAAACATGATAATCCGACCATCTCTGTGCTCCTCAAGGTCCGCTTCGAGCCAGCGGACCTGCTGATCGGCCTCCTCCAGCGTGCCATTCATGATCTGAGAATTCAGAATCACAAAGTGGATATCGTGGCGATCGAAGCTGTACCAGGAATCCCCGAACATTTTCTGGTAGACCTGTAGTGAATCGTGCGTGACCGGATCGGTCCACATGGTCGCATCGGGTTTGTCGCCAATATCCATATTTCCGGCTACGTAATAGGGAGCGATGCCGTTTCGGGCAAGCTGCTCCTTTGCCTGATGCCGGGACTGGAGGTAGTCGGCCTTTGAAGGGTTTTCCTCAGCCAAATCTCCCAGGTGAATTACAAATTCAGGTTTTAGAGCCGACACATGCTGTAGCGCCCTCTCCACTCTTTGCGGCCACTTGCGCACCGAGTCAAATTCGATAGCGTATGATTCCGGATCGAGAATGTAGTGCGTGTCGCCAACGACCACGAACTCAAAATCTGCCGGTGGGAGGTGGGAGCTGTCGTAGGAAATCTTCGGGTTCATTGTGGGCCAATCACTCTGTTTGGATTGTCGGTGCGTTGTTAAGCGGCCT
>JABIQT010000097.1 GCA_018667995.1 Candidatus Latescibacterota bacterium | reverse complement strand
GTGATCAAAGGAGCCCTAACCCCAGGCGCCTTGATTGCATTTTACGGGCTTGTCGGATTCCTTTTCGGGCCCGCCGTGCGGATTGCGAACCTCAGTGCCCGGATCCAGGAAAACATGGTGTCTATCGAACGCGTGTTCGAGATACTGGATACAAAACCGGACGTGGAGGATGACGGTATGACTCCTCTTCCCGCTGTTGATGGCCGTGTGAGCTTCAAGAGCTTATGCTTCGGCTACAGCCCGGATACTTTTGTGTTGGACGACATATCGTTGATCGTAGAGCCTGGTATGACAGTAGCCCTCGTCGGCCACACTGGGTGTGGAAAGACCACGCTGGTGAACCTTATACCGAGATTCTATGATCCTGTCCTCGGCGACCTGCTCATCGATGATTACGACGTACGAGACGTCCCAATAGAGTTACTGCGTGCGCAGATCGGAATTGTACTTCAGGAATCTGTTTTGTTCGACGAGACCATTAGAAACAATATCCGATATGGCAAACAGGATGCTACAGATGAACAGATCGAGGAGGCTGCCCGGATCGCCAACATTCACGACTATATCATCACATTACCGGACGGGTACGAAACCCGACTGGGTGACGAAGGTATCACACTGTCGGGCGGCCAGAAACAGCGGGTGGCCATAGCACGTGCCGTCGTCTCCGATCCCAAAATCCTGATCATGGATGAAGCCACTTCGGCGCTGGATTCAGAGTCGGAAGCGTTGATTCAAGAAGCTCTGCGCCGCGTTATGGAGAACCGAACCAGCTTCGTTATCGCACATCGTCTGTCTACTATTCTCGATGCGGATATGATTGTGGCCATGTCGGATGGAAAAATAGTGGAGACCGGGACGCATGAGGAGTTACTGGCGCGTGATGGTCTCTACGCCATGTTGTACGAGGAACAGTTTAAGAAACAGTCCAGTTCAGAAGACCCGGTGATGGCGGAGCTGATCGCATAGTCGATTTATGAAGAATTGTCCCGTGATGGAAAGTGCATATGTCCATTAAATCAGAATCCTCATCCCAGTCTCAAACGACGCCGATAGAACGGACACCCACGCGCAATTTCGTGCGTCTGCTCAATCAATACCTGCGGCCCTATGTCTTCTGGCTTTTTCTTGCCGCGGGATTGACCTTCCTTACAACCGCTACTACGCTGCCCTTGCCGTGGATTATAAGATACCTCATTGATGACGTTCTCGTCGCCGGTGAGAGTGATAAACTCATTAACGTATTCCTCATGGTACTGGGTGTCATGGTCGGCACCCAAATGGTTACACTGTCCCACCAGTACGTGATCGCCCATCTCAGTCAGCGCGTGAAATTCCATATTCGCCATTCTCTCGTAGAGCATCTGCACCGGCTGTCGCTGAGTTATTTTGATCGAACCCAGACGGGCAAGTTGATGTCTCGAATCATCAGCGATGGATATGCGATTCAGGAAATGTTGGGTAGTGGGCTCGTCAATATTTTTACCGATTTCTTGACATTGATCGTCATCATGGTGGTCCTCTTTACTATTAACTGGAAACTGGCGCTCATAACGGTCGTCGTGCTGCCCTGCTACGCGATAACCCATCGTCTGTTCGCGGGACGTATGCGCGATACCAGTAAGAAAGTGAGACGGAAGACGGACGAGGTGATGATGAATCTGGAGGAGTGCATCTCGGGCGTTCGAGTAGTGAAGTCCTTTGTCAAGGAAAGGTATGAGTCGGATCAGTTCAAGAAGAAGTTGGATACCCATTTTGAACTGAATATGCATCAGAACGTCATGGGGACCATGTGGAATGCTATCGCCGCTTTCATAAGTGGGGCGGGAGCCGCCCTGGTGCTGTGGTACGGAGGGATATTGATCTCCGAGGGCGTGCTGACCATCGGTACACTGCTGGCTTTCCACGCTTATACTGCCTTCATCTATGGTCCTATTGTCAATCTCATCTCGGTCAATGTGACCGTGCAACGCGCCAACGCAGCCATAGATCGTCTCTTTGAAACGCTGGACACGCCGCCCTTGATCCAGGACCGGCCCGATGCCGTGGCCATTACAAAGGGCAAAGGTCATGTGGCGCTGGATGGCATTACCTTCGGATATAGCGATCAGTCGCCCGTACTTAAAAACATTACGCTTGATGCTGAATCGGGCATGAACGTCGGGATTGTAGGGCCTAGTGGCTCCGGGAAATCCACGTTAGCCAAGTTGATTCCCAGATTATATGATGTGAAACAGGGCTCCATATCCATTGATGGACTAGACGTCAAGGACCTGCAACTGTCATCGCTCAGAGAGCGTGTAGGAATGGTACCCCAGGAGAGTACCCTGTTTAGCGGAACCATCGCAGACAATATACGGTACGGAAAACTCGATGCGTCTGATGAGGAAGTGGTAGCGGTCGCGCAGATGGCCAACGTACACGAGTTCATCGTGACCCTGGAACACCAATACCAGACGCGTATCGGCGAACAGGGCGTAAAGCTCTCCGGAGGCCAGAAGCAGCGGATATCCATTGCGAGGGCTCTGCTGACGGATCCAACGATCCTCATTCTGGACGATTGTACATCGGCTCTTGACTCCAAAACGGAAGCCAAAATTCAAGAAACCTTGAACACGTTAATGAAAGACAGAACCAGCTTCATAATTGCACATCGGCTCTCCAGCGTTATTCATTGTGATGTGATATTTGTGCTGGTGGATGGTGAGATCGTGGAGTCTGGAAATCATGATGCCTTGATCGCCCAGGGCGGACTGTATAGCAGAATGTATTCCCGGCAATACCGGATGGAAGAGACTGCCGCCTGAACGCGTTATATTACGTGTTCGACACCGGGCACCGGCTCTGTGGCGGTAATCACATGATCCCCGTCAAGGATCCGGAGCCGTGGTATCCTCTCTGCCTGAAGAGTGACCTTCATCATCATGAGTCTCCGCGTTATATATTAACTTGCCCCTGTTAGACAGACGATTTCGATATCACATTGAGCTCGGAACAAACTTAGCTATCGGTGAAAGGTCCACATGGCAACCATAGAGAAGGATCAGGAATCGATGTCGCAGTCGGATTCCGCTGACGAAACGCAGGCTGAGATTCCGCAAGCACCAAAGCATCCCTCGGAGGCATTGCCTTTCTCCGAGCAGACCTCCGATCTGCTCCGGGATCTGATCGAATCAAAAGAACGGTCCATACCCACATTCAGTGAGGGCCTGGACTACAATCTCAATGGGGGATTGCGCCGGAAGACCTTGGTTACTATCACCTCTGAGAATGGTGAGGGCAAAACGACCTTTGGTTGGCAGCTCGCACAACACGTGGCAGAGAACGGTAGAACAGAGGGAGAATTCAGCATTCCCACGCCCGTCATGTACGTATCGATGGAAATGGCGCGTTCGACACTGTTCAACAAGGCACTGAGTAGGCTGGGACGGATCGACGGAGGTGTTCTATCGGGGCGCCAATGGTTGGATATTGAAGAGGTCGATGAGAAGGAAAGGGTGTTGAAAGACATCGTCAAAGCGAACCATAGACTTACAAAATTCGCGCGACACATTCGCGTTATAGATATCCGAGAAGCACGGCCAGGACGTATGACTATCAGGGATATTCGTAATCAGGCCCGCGCATTTCGACAGGCCCATCACGTTCGAATGGAAAATGAGTTAATGAGTGGATCTCCGGACCCTCAGAGACGCCAGCAGCTCATGTTTGCGCTGGAAAAGGATCCGCATCTCGTCATTTTTGTCGACCACCTCCAGTTACTGCGCAATACAAACGACCCTTCTCCACAGGGATATCTGGATCACGACGCCGCGATGACCTACGATTTGAAACATCTGGCGGTTCGGTTGAACTGTACAGTCGTGGCGCTGAGTCAGATCCCGGTAAGTGAGGAGCGACCGCTCATTCATGGCGCGGATATGACGGCCGTGTTGCGTACTGGATATAGCGTAATAGAGGATAAGCTCAAGGCGTTCTCTGAGGCATCTCAGGAAATGAAGGGCGCTGCGGAGGAAGATCGTGAGGAATGGGAGCGCGACCGCAGCGGACACCGCCGGCTCAAAAGTCAGAAGCCTCTTCAAGCAGAGGAGGGCAGTCCTGTGTTTGCCGCGCTTGACGTGGAGAAGAACCGTGAAGGGCGTACACGCGACACATTATTCGTCTGGCGCAGGGCATTCCATGAATTCGAGGAAGTGGCTATGGAAAGCGACGAGTCCAAGTCACTAAGGCGGTTCCTGCCCTGGGAACAGAAAACCCCGTGACGCTACAATGTGGGTAGGCGTCGCATCTCCTGAAGTCAGCAGTGTCTGATTCAAAGATGTCATGGCGCCTGTTTCCTGTGTAGCACATTGCAGATTATGGTAGTGTTCATTAACTCATAGATAACTTATAGGCCAATATCATGTCCAGATCTCGGATGAATAGACGAAAATTCATCAAGCAAGCCACGGGGGCTGCCGGAGCCGGTTTGATCGCAAGTGCTGGCATGCCCCTGACGGGCACCGCACAAAGCACTGACGGCGCCGAGGCCGCAGGTAGCATAACCGACATTGCCGGGATCAAGGTGGGACACTTCACCGACACACGCAGGCCGACCGGATGTACGGTGGTAATAGCGGAAGCCGGTGCGGTCGGCGGCGTTGATGTACGGGGCGGTGGGCCCGGTACGCGTGAGACTGACCTCTTGAATCCTGTTCGTATGGTTCAGAAGGTGCACGCCATTATGTTGTCAGGTGGTAGTGCCTTCGGCCTGGATACAGCCACGGGTGCCATGCGCTATCTGGAAGAACGCGATGTGGGCTTTGATGTCCGAATCGCCAAAGTACCCATTGTTCCGGCGGCGATATTGTTTGATCTCGGCGTGGGTGGCAATCCTAAGATCCGTCCCGATGCGGAAGCTGGTTACCAGGCCTGTGTTGCGGCTACCAATGATCCGTTTGCTGAGGGGAGCGTGGGGGCAGGCGCCGGTGCGACGGTCGGCAAGGCCGCCGGCGGAAGATCTTCCATGCGTGGTGGAATTGGGACGGCCTGTATCACGACGCCTGATGGTTTGCAGGTTGGCGCCATTGTCGCCGTAAACGCCATTGGGGATATTTACGATCACAGGACAGGCGAAATCGTAGCAGGAGCGCGGAAAGCAGACGGATCCGGTTTTGTGAATGTGCGGGATCAGGTCCGCAGGTCCGGATCGTTTCGCATGGATGCTACGCCTACCAATACCACCATCGGCATCATAGTGACGAATGCCAGGCTATCCAAGACTGATGCCACTCGTGTGGCACAGGTGGGCCATGACGGCCTGGCCCGATCCATCAATCCCGCCCATCTTCAAGGCGATGGGGATACCCTCTTTGTCATGGCTACTGGAGAATATGAGCAATCCGCGAACCTATCCATCGTGTCTACATTGGGAGCAGAGATGGTAAGCGATGCCATTGTTCGTGCGGTAAAAACCGCCACGGGGCTTCCTGGGATTCCTGCGTTCAGGGACCTTTAATCTCCCCTTTAGAATATGTCCCCATATTTCTTCTTTCTCGCACTTTACTCCTTCTTTCTAATAGGCATCGGCTGGTGGACATCGCGCCAGATACGAAATGCCGGAGACTTCTTCGTTGCCGGCCGGACGCTGTCGCCTCGTTACCTCTTTGCCACTCTCCTGGCCGCCAACATAGGTGCCGGTTCGACAGTGGGCGCTGCTGGACTTGGCTATGAATTTGGCTTCTCGGCGTGGTGGTGGGTGGGCTCTGCCGGCTTGGGTAGCCTGATCCTGGGCGTAACCGTCGGGCCAAGAATATGGGAAGTGGCACAGCGACACGGTTTCTACACCGTAGGTGACTTCCTAGAGTTCAGGTACAACAGGGCAACCCGCGGGGTGATCGCCGTTCTGCTTTGGTTCGGAACCCTTGCCATATTGGCTGGACAGCTTATCGCCGTGGCCTGGATTTTGAACATAGTACTGGGCGTAGAGAGATATGTAGGTGCGTTGCTTGGCGGGATGGTGATGGTGGGCTATTTTACCTTCGGTGGCCTGCTCTCAGCAGCCCGGGTGAATGCGGTGCAGCTGGTGGTCAAGGTTGTCGGCTTCGGGCTTACCATGGGGTTCCTTTTTCAACTCTTTGATATGTGGGATGCTTTTCCCCATTTGCTCGAGCCAATAAGCAGGACTTCGGAGAGTGGTAACTTTGGGGCATTCTTCGGAGGCGATCCTGGCCGCGTATTTGGATATGTAGTATTGCTGGTACCTTCCTTCATTATTTCGCCCGGATTGCTTCAGAAGATCTATGGTGCCCGCGATGCCGACACGGTTCGCAAGGGCGTAGTCTGGAACGGCGTTGCCCTCATGATATTCGCATTCGTTCCTGCCATTTTGGGAATGGCAGCCAGGACCCATTTCCCCGAGCTGGATAGCCGGGAGATGGCCCTGCCCATGCTTTTGACCGAGAGTCTGCCTTTCTGGCTCGGTGGTCTGACGCTCGCGGCGGTATTTTCTGCCGAGGTAAGTTCTGCGGATGCGGTGCTTTTTATGCTCTCCACGTCCTTGAGCAAGGACCTTTATCAAACCTTTGTCAATCCCGATGCGACGGAGGAGCAGCTCCTTCGAACTGGCCGAATCACCTCCGTGTTGGCCGGGATCCTGGGTGTCGCGCTCGCCGTCATCCTGCCCTCGGTAATCTCCGCGCTATCAATATTCTACAGCATTCTTTCCGTGGCACTGTTCGTCCCCTTGATCGCAGGACTCTATTCAAAAAGGCCTGGCTCTTCCAGTGCCCTGGCAACGATTGCGGGTTCCATCAGCATTATGATAACCATTCATTTCATGACGAGTGGGGCGGGGATAGCGGGGTTGACGCCGACTACGTGGGGAATAGGTAGCGCGGTCGTGATCATGTTGGGTAGTGTGCTGGTGGGCAGACCAAGGAGCGCACGGTAAAGTATGATCCCAACGTACTGGAGATCTGCCGTTAAGCGCTGCTGTTTGTGGTACCGTTCGAGTGCAAATACCGGCATGTAAGCTAAGACTTGTGCGGGAGAACTACGCTATCGGATCTCGATTCTTGGTCCCATATAAATCATATAGCCGTCCTTGACGGGAAAGAAGAAACGAATCCTATACACACCGTCCCTGACGGCAACTTCCCGGTCATCGATAAACAATGGTGGGCCGACTGCCTCGTCCTTCTTCTCAATCCAAAAATCATATTTCATGGCTTCAGGAGATGAGCGTTTTACTGAACTCGTCTCCAAGATCAGCAAGCCGCCCTGGCGAATGATCATGGGAACGGAACGCTTGGTGTAAGCCCGTACGGATCCGAAATTCTGTGTGGCCGTTACCTTCCCTTTGACAATCGATACGCCGACTCCCAGGTGCGTAAATGTCTTACGCAGGATATTCTCCCGATGTCCTGGACTCTTCATCCATCCGTCCATGGCCTTGGCGGCAATCGCTGTCGCGGACAGGCGGATGAAGTCGGGCTCGCGCCTTCCGTTCATTTCAAGTGTGGACGCGAATTGCCAGATATTCTCACCCACGCCGCCAATGAGTCGTCGGTGTCCCGAAGCGATACGATCTCCAGCGTCTCTCCCATCAGGATTTTCGTGAGCGAAAAAGTCCCGATCGATCATGTCGTCACTGTGATCGCGGGCTATGTTTCTGAGAGACGTGTCCCCTTTGAGGCGTTGCAGGCCATGTTTCTGACGAATATCGTTTGTCATAGTCAGAATAAGTGACTCCACGTCGCCCATATGGGTGATTCGGGCTGGTGATTCCGGCATGTGATCCGCGGGCCGCGCATCCGCGGAGACGCGATTCGCCAAGATACTCTGGCCTGTGAGCGTGATCATTAAGAACAGGGCCGAAATGGAGCCGGTTGTGGGCCGTTTCATTGAAATCCAATCAATAGGATAGCTACTGTCTGTCCGTCAAGGCGTCTTGACGAGTCGGATTCGCGGTTGTTACGATCACGCCAGGCAGACTCCAGGCGCCAGTGCTGTCCGTTGAGGCAGTGGTGATCGAGTATGAACCTGCAGGGAGGAAATAGGCGATGTATTCGCCTGAAGTATTGGTCACCACAGAAACCGTATCGCGTGTTCCGATCTGTACCAACGAGACCGCCAGGTTGCGCATGACTACATCGTCCGCCACATTGGATGGAGTACTGTTGTCGTGTTTGATGGTACCCGTAATCTGTCCTGTCGTAGCCAGATTGACACCTCGAACGGCCGGCGTAAACTCAAAACCGGTTATGCCGGAGAGCGTCGATGGATCTCCTTGTGCCCGCAGAGATCTGGGAAGGTCAAAGTCAACAACGAGCTCGGTAATCTGATTGTTCTTCACCTCCGCCGGACTGTTCAGTAGTGCGATTACCCCATGGACCCGAATGGAGTCGGAGATATCCGGTAAGAAGCTACGCCCATCGCGCAATTCAACCGAGACATTCTTCACCTGCAAGCGAACAGCCTCAAATTCACCTGGGGCTACGTCCATCGTTCCTAATGTGTCGGTGCGTCCGCCCTGGAGACTGATCAAATCGAAGGACTGATCTACGCTGTTGACGATCTGATATCCTGTTGATAGACTGGGACGTACCTCAATTCTGTCGATAGTTATCAGGACGGATCTCACAGATCCATAGGGAAACGGCGCATCAGTAATTCGCACCCTCAGTACCCCCGAATTGCTGGAAACCGGGTCACTGCACCCAAATCCCACGAATGTGGCCATGACAATGGCACAGCTCATGTTGAGGATCGGACGGTTTAGTTTCAGAAGGTCTCGCAGGATCATGACGTAATATAGCAATCGGGGGGATGGCTGTTCTATGTCGGGCATCACAGAGATACAGAATATTGATCATTTATGCAATGTTGCCAGCCAAGCTGGCGGACAAATCTCTATATCTCATTAATATAAAGAATAATACGAGATTGTCGTCGGAAGAGTTCCGTTACCAGGTATGTATAATGTGTCCCTGACCCGGAAACCAGATGGCATCAACGATCGACGAGACGACTACCATCAGGGTGTACCCCACCAGGATCCCGACAAAGACGGGCTGTGTTTTCTTATATAGGGATACGCCGCCCATTCGTAAGATGATTACTTTGGTAAGCCAGGCCAGAAATATCGAGAAGGTCACTACTCGCACCACGTTGGACCCCGCAATAGCAAATCCGATAGGATGGATGGGCCAGCCCGGAAAGAAATATCTTAGTGCCGTTAGTCCGCCGGCAACAGTAACTCCCAAGCCGAAGAAAATCTGTTCCGAAGAGGAAATCAGTGTCTTGTTATTCATCCAGGTTACGATGATCTGGCTATATCCTACACCAGAGGCGGCTGCGCCATCGCCAGCACCACCGAATGATGCGATCTGGTCTGGGTTGTACCCCATGTAAATAGTCCAGACGACAGCCGTTAACAGGCCCACAAGTCCCGCTGTGCAGAGCACGCCGAAGAGGCGATATCTTTTCTTTCCGATCGCTCCTTCCGCATAGAGCAAGTGAGACAAGCCGGTCATCGAGAATAAACGCCAATTTCTTGCAAACACGTTTGTAAGGCCCAGAGATACGAGGGATTCAGCAGGCATATTACCTGAACCGATTAAACCTACGGTGAACTCGTTTGCATTTACAGGCATGTCCAGGTAGGCCAGCCCTGTTTCAGCAACGATGCGGGCAATGCCGATGAAGAGCACGAACAAGGTAAAGAGGAAGACGAAGACGACACCTATTGACATGCCTGATGCCGAAAGCCAGCCCCCGATGTAGAGCATGCTGACCCCGAGACATAACAGGGCACTCCTGTAGGACAGTAGCTCGTCACTATCTTTCAGTCCGGAATTCCTGCCTAACGCGTGGTGTGCCACGGCCACAAGATGGTGCCTGGCTGTCCATAGTGACCAGAGGACAATCACCACCAGGCCTCCAAAATAGTGAGAGAGCATAACCGCATTCAGCGAGTTTGTGCCGGCCGTCTGGCCGACCCCGAATCGATTCAAGAATCCGGTAAGCAGCGTGGCAACTCCCTGGAAGAACCATACGCTGAACAGTACTTCCGCATTGGTAAAAAATGCGCAGGCCAGAACGAGGAAATTCACCTTGATGGGCATAGGCGGGATGTCTCGCCCCAATCCTACATTTGTGATGAACGAGGTGCCTATGGGAATCGTGCCTATAGGCGTAAAGTAATCGATGATATTCCATCCCAGAATGAAAACCGGTATGGCGAATCCGACCCAGAATAGCCTGTTGC
>JABIQT010000098.1 GCA_018667995.1 Candidatus Latescibacterota bacterium | reverse complement strand
CGTGACTCCGATGGTTGACACCTTGCGATTTGCAGGTACCCTGGAGCTGGGCGGGTTCGACGAATCTGTCAATCAACGGCGCATAGATGCGATTCTACGGGCAGTTCAGCGATCTTTTCCCAGCCTTGACGTTTCCGAACAAGAGACTGTGGAGGTATGGCGTGGCCTCAGGCCCTGCACGCCCGATGGTTTGCCGTTTCTCGGGCGTCCCGGCGCCCTTGCCAATCTGATTCTGGCTGCCGGTCATGCTATGATTGGCATTTCGTTAGCACCAATAACAGGACAGCTGGTTTCACAGCTCGCAACTGGGGAGACTCCCGATATCGATTTGAGATTGTTGGCTGTGGATCGCTTCGGTTAGAATCAACCACTGTACCGCAGACGCCGGTTTCTCCAGGCCGGTCAGACATCCCGTTCTGGGCGCCAAATCTGGACATCGGATCCGGTCTTGTCTGTGAATTGTCCCAGCGATGGCTCTTTGCCAGCAAAGAAGAGATGCGAGTAGCAAGTGCAATCTGAACAGCCGAAGCCCCTCACCGCCGTAAATTCGTCAGACTGTTGACAGACCGTAGCCCAGGTATGTTCTAACCGTTGGGATTCTACACTGAACCAGGCGCTCTGTGGCCTCGCAAGTGCGGTGATATCGTCGATGTGCCAGTGTTTGGCTTTGTCCTCCCTGAAATGTCGACTGACACGTGCTCGTATACCACCCGGGCCAAACGCGCTGCCCACATAGATATACCAGCCGCGTCTCAGTTCAATGCGGCCCCAGCTGCGGATCTGCAACGATGCCTCTTGTCCTGATCTCATCACTATGATATACGTGCCCGGGCTGGAATCCATGTTTCTGTACCTGCAAAAGAGTTTAAGTGGCGCTTATAACCTATTGGGGTACAATAGGCTACGCATGTCATTGATTCTCAGGTTGCGATATGGTGCCGACACACCATAGATACCTGTATTAATTGGTAAACCTTCGTATAACTCGTATCATATTATTGTGAAAGGTTCGAACAATTCATGGGCGATACCGGATTTTTCCTTGATGACGTGGACATGCAGAGATATCTGATGGACGGTTTCATATCAACTCATACCTGCCACGAAGCTTCCTTCCACGCACGTATCTATGATCAAATAGATTCACTGTATACTACAGAAGGCAATCCAGGAAATAACATCCTCGCAAAGGTGCCTGATCTTTACGGGATTATGCGAGACTCCGCTGTGGACCATGCCTTGCAGAGCCTGCTCGGACAGAGATATGTCCTACACCCACATCGACATTGCCATCTGAATCCTGCTGGAAGCAAAGGACAGCGGCAGCACAAAGACAGCTACGAGGCCGATGAGAACGTCCGTCACCACAAGAGCCGATGGGCGATGGCATTCTACTATCCGCAAGACGTTGACGAAGAAATGGGGCCATCGTCGATACTGCGAGGCTCCCAATATTACATGGATGAAATTCAGGCTCACGGACAACCCGAGATCCCTCTTTGCGGTCCGGCGGGTACCGTAGTGATCGTTCATTATGATCTCTGGCATCGAGCCATGCCCAATATAAGTGAAAAGGACAGGTACATGGTTAAGTTCCTGTTTTGCCGTACCTCCGAACCCCGATCACCGTCATGGGATAATACTGACCCGCTTTGGCGTGTGCTTCCTGAACCGACCGTCGTTAGGCCCCCTGAAAACCTGTGTAAGCACATGTGGACATGGCATCAGGGAATCGATGCAACGGTCACACCATCGGCCGGGAATTACACAGGTACTGTGGACCAGATCTCGGATGCCAGCGAATCGAACGGCCTGCACGCCGCTTATGCTATCGACGGGGCGAGTGATGATAGCGTCACGGATTTGATTGACTTGCTTAGAATCGATGGGGAAACGCATGTCGATTCAAACCTGGCATCACCCCATACAAACCCCTGCGAGTTTCGGACCTCTCATGCCCTGAGTGCATTAGGTGGGGCCGCGGTCCCCGCCCTCACGGATCTATTGCAGGATGACAACTGGTTAATGCGAGCCACTGCTGCCGATATATTGGGAGATATCGGTGCTGTGGCGGAAGCGGCACTGCCACATTTAGTTGTGCTTTCGAACGATGAATCCGAGTGGGTCCGGCGGAACGTCGCTGAGGCTCTCGGCAACATTGGAATTGCGGGACGCGGTGTGGTGGAGACACTGATCCATCTGTTGGATGATCCTGTAGCGTCAGTTGGCCTGAATGCAGTATATTCGATAGGAAAGATAGGAACTATTCCAGAACAAGCTAAGAGGGCTCTTAGGAACACGGCAAGCAGCAGCGATGAGTATCTCAAGAGTTATGCGGAGCTCTTGCTCGCACCTTCGAGTTAGGCGCCCGCTCGACTACCCGATGCCAATAATGTGTCTGCTCTCACAAGCCGGGCGCCATCAATGTTGCATTTGGTCCACAGATCGGCCGGTCTGT
>JABIQT010000099.1 GCA_018667995.1 Candidatus Latescibacterota bacterium | reverse complement strand
GAAGAAAAACGCGGATTTCGGCTACAACCTTTCATTCTCAGCACTTCACGCCAGCTCATCACTATTTCTGGTCAAACTACTTATGTTAAAATACATCGTAACACGCATACTTGGCCTCATTGGAGTGCTGTTCATTGTCTCCGTGATTACGTTCAGCCTCATGCACGCGATTCCTGGCGGACCCTTCGATGAGGAGAAAATGCCCCTGTCCGCCGAGGCCAAGGCGAATATCCTCAGAAAATACGGACTCGATAAACCACTGTACGAACAGTATGGTCGCTACATGTGGAATGCGGTGCAGTTTGATTTTGGAATCCCATTTCAGAGCCCAGGCGAAACCGTGACGGATCTCATCTCAAGAACATGGCCCATCAGTATGCAGTTGGGGGGAATGGGATTAGCCATTGCCTTCACTATGGGAATCTTGCTAGGAATCATCTCGGCGGTACGGCAGAACACCTGGTTGGATTATGCGACCACAGCTATAGCGACACTGGGGTTCACAGTGCCTCCCTTTGCGACATCTATACTCTTTATTGTATTATTTGCAACTATTTATAGAATTCTCCCTACGGGTGGATGGGGTGGTCCTGAAACTTGGATTATGCCTGTGATCGTATATTCTCTTGGGCCAATGGCCATCATTGCCAGATATACCAGATCCAGTTTTCTGGAGAATCTGCGATCTGACTATGTGCGGACCGCAAGGGCCAAAGGACTCAAAGAATACAAGGTGCTATCGGTTCACGTAATGAAGAATTCCCTGATCCCTCTTCTCACCATCATGGGGCCGATGTTGCCCGGTGTTTTGACAGGATCTCTATTTGTAGAGGGGATTTTCAGGATACCTGGTTTGGGACAGTTCTTCGTTACGAGCATCTTCGAACGCGATTACCCTATGATCATGGCGCTTACGCTGCTTGTAGCTGTCCTGATCGGTATCACCTACCTGATTACTGATATCCTTTACATGTTGGTTGATCCACGGGTACGGTACGAACGTGGCGTCAAGTAATACCCCTGCACTGGAGTTGTGATTGTCCTTGGAGCAGCCACATAGAGAGCGTGATCTGAAGGGATACATCGGCGTTGCCGCCCGCGGCTTTTGCATGGGGGCGGCTGACGTGGTTCCAGGAGTTTCCGGCGGCACGATGGCATTTATTCTTGGGATCTATGAGGAGCTCATAGAGGCCCTTCATGCAATCGACACGACCTTTCTGAAGCGACTCTTGAGATTTCAGTTCTCAGAGGCTTTCCGGTCATTCCCCTACAAATTCCTGATTGCACTCGGAGCTGGCGTAGGCACGGCTATTTTCAGCCTGGCGAAGTTCCTGTCTTGGGCGCTGACCAATCATCCTGTACTTGTCTGGGCGTTTTTCTTCGGCCTGGTCGCAGCGTCCGTGTTGACCGTACAGAAACGAATTACCTGGTCTGGGCCGAGGGTTCTTACAGCGGGGCTTGCGACGGTGCTCGCCTTCATCATTGTCGGTCTGGTACCCGTGGAAACTACGGAGGCTCTGTGGTTCCTATTCGTGAGCGGCGCAATCGCTATCTGTGCGATGATACTACCCGGAATCTCAGGCTCTTTCATTCTGTTGCTTATGGGGAAATATCAGTATGTACTCAACGCTGTCGTCGAGCGTGATATAGGAACGCTGGTTGTCTTCTCGTTCGGCTGCGGGATCGGACTGCTATCTTTCGCGCGACTCCTCCGCTGGATGTTCCATCACTACCATGATGTCACAGTCGCGGCGCTTATCGGCCTTATGATAGGATCGTTGAGAAAGGTGTGGCCATGGAAGGAGACTGTGGAGACTTTTCTGGATCGACATGGTGTCGTTAAGCCGTTGGTGCAGGACAATATTATACCTGAGACATTAGGGTCCGAAGTCGGTATAGCAGTATTTCTGGCAATGGTAGGATTTGGCCTCGTTCTCGGCCTTGAACGGGTAGCCAGCAAGACCGACTGAGCGTTAATCTCAGACCTATGCGCTTTTCCTAAGAATCGCT